>NZIH01000046.1 GCA_002691565.1 Halieaceae bacterium | reverse complement strand
CTAGACGGCGACGACAACCTTACTCGTATGACAAAGGCGGAGATCAGATTGCGGGCCGAATGGTAAGTGTAAACGTTAATGTCAGGGCGCTGTTATCAGTGCGTACAATTTATGACATATATAATGACAATAGCCGGGTCGTTGTGTGGCTGAGCTTATGGTATAGGTACAAGCCGGCTAGATGTGTCTGCAGAAGCAGGCCTTTCGCCTAAATGATTCGGGCGAGCTAACGTGGTTTTAGTGGTTTCGATTTGGAGTTCAAGAATGCGAAAAATAATACTAGTTGCGGTACTGATTGTTCTTGCAGGCATCTACTTTCAGCGAGCCACTGTCATCGCGGTTGTCATGGAGCGTGGCATGGATTCGCGGATGGACAGTAACATTCTAGATTCCTTGGAAGATGGCTTGCACGTNGCGCTTTGCGGCGCAGGGGGCCCGATGCCCGCCCCCAATGCATCAGGTCCCTGCGTTGCGGTCGTTGCCGGAGANCAGCTCTTCATTGTGGATGCTGGTACTGATGGAGTCCGGAATTTGGGACGTATGGGCTATCAGGTGGGAGATATAACGGCCGTCTTTATTACTCATTTCCACTCCGATCACATCGACACCCTTGGGGAGATGGCAACCATTCGATGGGCTGCGGGATCGAATCCAGCACCACTCCCCGTTTACGGTCCATCAGGTGTTGAGACGGTAGTCGCAGGTTTCAACATGGCGTATTCAAATGACTTTGCGTATCGCCATGAGCACCACGGCGACTTGGTGGCGCCCCTTAAGTCTGCGGGCTTAACAGCGCAGCCTTTCCCTCTTCCAGTTGATGCACAACTGACACGTGTTTTTGAAGCCAACGGCTTAACGGTTGATGCGTTAGGCGTTGACCATCTTCCAGTGGACCCGGCTGTAGGCTACTTATTCACCTATAAGGGACGCACAGCACTCATCACTGGAGACACCGATAAGTCCGCTGTGATCGAGCAGCACGCAAAAGGCGTTGATCTGTTAGTGCATGAGGCCTTAGCGCCCAACCTCGTCATGATGATGAATGCCGCAGCCGCTAGAAACGGTAACGCTGTCATGGAAAAAATCACGGTTGATATCTTGGATTACCACGCGAGTCCCAAAGAAGCAGCCGAGACTGCGAGAGATGCGGGGGTCGGCCACCTACTGTATTACCACATCGTGCCGCCGCTCGTGATCCCCGGTCAGGAGCTTCTTTTCCTTAACGGAGCTGAGGATATTTTCCCGGACTACACAGTTGGTCGAGATGGTGTGAGTTTCTCGATGCCGGCTAACTCCGATGAGATAGTGAAGACCCGAAACGGTCTGTAACTAGGATGGATAGCGCACTTGTCTGAGCCTGCTGCAGGCGAGTCTTCATGTTAGAGCGCGTTGAGCGCCAAAAACCGGCCTTAATCGCGTCATGCATAACGTATTGGCGTCAGTGGCGGTATCAGGTCTTTTGCCGTGAAAATCGCTCCCGATTCCTAGGCATAAAAAAGGCGGCCATTGGCCGCCTTCTGATTTGGTATTCCGATCACTCCGCTGGGATGTAGCTCGATACCACAACATTCGTGATTGTGACTGGGCTATCACGCTCTACCAGATAGAGTAGGAACGAGGAGAAGGTGTTCTCGCCTTGAGATGGCACCTCAATGGTGTATTCCATTGCTTCGGTGCTATCGACCAGAACGCTCGCTGTATCGTAAGCCGGGTCTACATCAGGAAACGGCATGAATTCGAACCGGAAGCGCACATTTGTCGCTGCCGCAGCAGAAGCGGTGAACGTAACATAACCACCCTCAGGGAAGCTCAGTGGGTAGATGTCCGCATTATTAGCAAAACCAGCCCAACCCTCAGCACCTGATGGGAACGTGTAGGTTTCGGTTTCAGCATCAACCACTGCGTTGCCGAAAGCACCTGTTGTGAAATCCGCAATCGCATCATTCGTCGGCGCTTCCATGGCTTCAGCACTAGCAACCATCACATCCTTGACCATGACAGGTTGATCGCGTTCGACAATGTACAGCAGGAAGGAGGAGAACGTGTTCTCGCCCTGCGATGGAATGTCGATGCTGTACTGAGTGGGCTCAGCGCTGTTAATAGTCACGCTCGCCGTGTTGTAGGCTGGGTCCACATCAGGGAAGGGCAGATACTCGAACCGGAAGTAGACCTGTGTCGGTGTATCTGCGGCAGCTGTGAACGTCAGGGTTCCACCATCAGTAAACGTCAATGGGTAGATGTCCGCGTTGTTAGCAAAGCCTGCCCAACCCTCAGCACCTGATGGGAAGGTATAGGTTTCTGTCTCCGCGTCGACGACTGCGTTACCAAATGCGCCGGTTGTGAAGTCAGCCATAACCGCGTTAGCCGGTGGTTCGGGCTCGGGCTCAACACCACTGGTTACAACGACATTGCTAACGGTGACAGCCTGGTCACGCTCCACAAGGTACAGAAGGAACGAGGAGAACGTGTTTTCACCCTGAGATGGAATCTCGATGGTGTACTCCATGGGCTCGGTGCTATCAATCAGCACTTGCTCCGTGTCGTAGGCTGGATCCACATCAGGGAAGGGCAGATACTCGAACCGGAAGCGAACATTTGTCGGAACAGCCGCCGATGCCGTGAAGGTAATGGAGCCACCTTCCGGGAACGAGATTGGGAAGATGTCTGCATTATTTGCAAAGCCAGCCCAAGGTTCAGCGCCCGACGGGAAGGTGTAGGTCTCTGTCTCCGCGTCAACGACTGCGTTACCAAACGCACCAGTCGTGAAGTCCGCTACAACTGACGTAGGACCTCCTGGCAGAGAAAGCACCTTGTTAATGGCATGAATCACGCCATTACCGGCCGCAATATCGGCGGTGACAACACGCGCATCATTAATGAACAAGTTGCCATCCTGAACAGAGATATCTGCCATTTCGCCATTTAGCATCTCGATAGAGTTGCCATCGAGCGCTATCGCATCACCTGAATACACGGTGTCTCCATACACGTGATAGGCAAGGAGGTTAACCAGCTCCGCATCGGGCTCGGGTGGCGGCGTTGTGTCATTGCTGACGACAACGTTGCTGACCATCACTGGTTGATCACGCTCAACGATGTAGAGCAGGAATGATGAGAACGTGTTCTCACCTTGTGATGGAATCTCAATGGTGTATTCCATTGGCTCCGTGCTGTCGATGAGTACCTGTTCCGTGTCGTAGGACGGATCTACATCAGGGAAGGGCAGGAATTCAAACCGGAAGCGCACGTTCGTAGGCGTGGCTGCCGACGCGGTGAATGTAATTGATCCGCCCTCTTCAAAGGTCAGAGGGTAAATGTCGGCGTTGTTGGCAAAGCCGGCCCAGTCCTGAGCACCCGTGGGGAAGGTGTATGTTTCAGTTTCTGGATCGACAACCGCATCACCGAATGAACCGGTAGTGAAGTCAGCGAGGTGCTCGCCAGTCTCTTTACCGAGGACCTTGGTGAACATACCAGCAGCCTTCATCTGGGCGAATGCATCGTCAGTAGGCGCAAAGATGGTCATGTTGGCATTAGGATCCATTAGCTCGTCAGCCAGGCCAGCTTCTTCGATCAACCCTGACAGCGTCGAGAATGAACCGTCAGCGGCCAGTGTCACAGCAAGCGGCGCTGCTACAGCACTCGGCGCTTCAAGTACAACGTCAATGACATGGATGATGCCGTTTGAAGCAACGATGTCTGTGGTGACAATGTTGGCGCCTTCAATCATCAGACCTGATTCACCGAGAGAAATCGTAGCCTCGTCGCCATTTGCCATTACGAGCGACGTACCCGTCGCAGCAATGGCGTCAATAGAAGTCAGCTCGGCACCTGCCACTACGTGGTAGAGCAGGGTGCTTTCGAGAATTTCAAGATTGTTCAGCAGGTAGTTAACGGCTGCTTCGCCAAGCTCCTCGAAGGCAGCATCTGTTGGGGCGAAGACTGTCAGTGATGCGTCGGGATCATTAACAGTGCCTACCAGATTGGCAGCGGTAAGTGCTGTAACCAGCGTATCGAAGTTACCATCCGCTTGGGCGATTTCAGCAATCGTCATTGTGGAAGGTGTCAGATCGGGTGGCAGTAGCACAGAGTCGATGACGTGGATAACACCATTTGATGCTTCGATATCGTAGTCAACGACCTGAGAAAGGTTGACATAGAGATAGTCGTCATCTCGCTTGGTCAGCGCGATATCACCACCTTGCAAGGTGGCTACCGTGGTTGGCGCGAGATCAAGTGCGGCGCCGACGCCCACTTCGCTATCCAGCACGTGGTACGTAAGGATATTCGCGAGCGCTTCCGGGTCTGCCAACAAGGCATCAAGAGTACCTTCAGGCAGAGCCGCAAATGCTGCTTCAGTTGGTGCAAATACGGTCAGTGAAGCACTGTCGTCTGACAGTGCATCCGCTAGTCCAGCGGCCTCAACGGCTGCCAGCAGCGTAGGGAAGCTTCCTGCTGCAGTGGCCACCTCGACAATGTTGCCGGGTGATGGTTCTGGCGCTGGTGTGCTCGCTTCAGGAGCACTCGGCAGATCGCCGCTGTAAAGAACACCGTCGCCGCTGTCGGAACATGCGGCGATAAAAACTAGCAGGCTGGCCACCAGTGCTCGGGAAATGATCCGTGTCATCGAATTCATAGTTAAATCCTGTTGCTGATCTCGGTCTTAAAATTAAAATAGTGAGAAATCCGAGTGTGTTATCTCACAGAGGACTATTTTCCAGTGAGTCAAATTCGATGACTGGGACTTTCAGCGCGATAAACCATAAAACCGCATGAAATCTTGCTTTTGAAACGCGGCGGCATTCATTTGCGCGAGTGCTGTCTGGCGGCAGCTGTGGTCGAGAAACAGGCCATGTAGCGCGCCAGCCGAGTGTGAAATGCTTGCGCCCGAGTAAGGCAATCCGCAGACTTAACATCCGACAGGAGGAGTGATCCGCAATGGCGAACAGTACTCATACTTATGCCCCCGATAATCGTAACGAATCGATACTCATCAACATTAATGGTGAATTGATTCCTCGCGAGCAGGCAACGATTTCAGTATTCGACAGCGGCTTTATTCTGGGTGACGGTATCTGGGAAGGACTGCGCGTGCATGAGGGTGCCATTCCCTTCCTCGGACGCCATCTCAAACGATTATGGGAGGGTGCCAAGGCGCTCGACCTCGATATGGGATTATCACAGCAGGAATTGAGTGATCGCTTGTTCCAGACACTGCAGGCGAATCAAATGACAGATCATGTGCATATCCGGCTCATGGTCACCCGCGGAACTAAATCGACTCCGTATCAGGATCCAGCCGTAACGATTGGCGGCCCCACCATTGTCATCATCCCCGAATACAAGGCGCCTGATCCGAGTCTCAATGATCGGGGACTTCGGCTGTATACGGTCTACACGCGGCGTGGGTATGCCGATGTGCAGGATCCGAGAATTAACAGCCACTCAAAACTGAACTGTATATTCGGCTGCATTCAGGCGGCTAAAGCGGGCTATGACGAAGCCCTGATGCTAGATCCTCACGGGCATGTTGCCACCTGTAACTCGACGCACTTCTTTATCGTGCGCGACGGCGAGGTATGGACTTCATCCGGTGATTATTGCCTCGATGGTATTACACGGCGCAATGTCATTAACGTGTGTAAAGCCAACGGCATTCCCGTGTTTGAAAAGAACTTCTCGCTCATGCAGGTATACGGCGCAGACGAAGCATTCGTCACAGGCACGTTCGCGGGATTGACACCCGTTTTCGAAGTGGATGGTCGAACCATGGCACATACGAAGCGGGGTCCTATGGTGGACCGTCTTAAGTCGCTCTATAAAGCCTTGGTCGTTAGTGAGAGTGCGTTACCGGAGAACTGTGGCAGCTAAGATGACGGTACGGATTGCAGGCTGGTCGGGTCCCCGAAATATTTCCACGGCAATGATGCGCTCCTGGGATTCGCGCCCCGACTGCGTTGTTGTTGATGAGCCGTTTTACGCCTGCTATCTGCTCGAGTCTGGCGCAGACCACCCCATGCGCGATGACATTATCGCGAGTCAGCCAAAGACTCGAGAGGGCGTTATCNATGGATTAGCGTCCGAGTCGGGTGTAGCAATTCAATATGAGAAACACATGACGCATCACATGCCNCGNGGTGTCGATNTATCCTGGACACGTGAACTGCAGCANNTCTTTCTTATTCGCTCGCCCGAGCGTGTCATCGCCTCTTACCGACAAAAGATGCCGTCGGTGACGGCGGACGATATTGGTATTGTCCGGCAGCGAGAATTGTTTGACGAGATCACGGCGATCACCGGAGAGCGCCCACCGGTAGTGGATNGCTTGGACATCTTNAAAAGTCCTGAGCGCATGTTGCGGCTACTCTGCGATGCGCTCGCTGTGCCTTGGNACGAGGGTGTAATGACCGACTGGCNAGCTGGGCCGAGAGCCACGGACGGTGTTTGGGCGTCGCATTGGTATGGGGCGGTTGAGGCATCAACAGGCTTTGCATCTGCTCCCTCGTCATCGCCGCAACTTGAAGCGGCTGATTGTGCTCTGGCAACAGACATGATGACCCATTACGAAGCGATGGCACGATTCAAACTTTTTTGAGTTCGCCCTACCGTGTCGAGTTTTCTTTGGAGATGACGCTAGGCCGCAAGACCCGGCCGGGTAATGGGCGTGCAAAGCGATGCCAAGATGGATCGACTCCCCGAAAAAGGCCTCCTCCCATGCATGACCTTCAGGTTGTCGAGGAGCGCAATGTCACCAGTCTGCCAATCGAGATCCACCGTGTGCTCGTAGCACGCAGCAATCGCCGCGTCTAAATCATCCTTGTCAATTCGACTGTAATCTCCGTAACACAGTCGGGGCGTCTCATCACTCTCGGCATTGGTCCATCCGGCAGCGGCGGCCACTATTTGATTGAAGAACACGTCTTTGCCGCGACCAAACTCGTCCACTGCGAGGAGTGCGGGTGTTTGGACCGACAGACCACCGCCATCCAGCCATTGGAAGTTGTAGCCCAGTTCGGTGAGCCTTTGCTCGGCCTGTTCCCGATCAGAGACGTTGAGCGTATCCCGCCAGCTGCGACCCTGACCGGATGCAAGATCAGCGGACTCGGGCATGGCGTTGCGATATCGCACGCCTGTGCTTCTTAGTTTTTGCACAAAGCCGGGTCGGGTGGTCTCGAGTGTTGCCAGAGCGAGGTCGGATCGACAAATGGGCGTTGCGCCTCCCTCAGTCGGTGCCTGTTCACAAAAGAAAAACAGCTGGCCGGGAAAGATGAGGGTCTGNGCCATCTCGTGATGCAGAAAAATNTCAACCTCAGGAGGCGCTTCGTTGGCGGTAAANACGCGGGCCGTGCGGTTACGTCTTACGGCATTTGAGAACGACTCGGCATAAGTGAAATTGGGAAGGCCAAAACATTCGATGAAGTCGTGAAACTCGCGATCCGAGCTCACGCCGTATCCTCGGAAAAGAACGAATCCGTGCGGATTAATCAGGTCGCTGACCACGGTCTTCGAGCGACCGTCCAAGGGGGTGCCAAGAGTAATCGGTAGCTGCTCAGGTCCCAGAATGGGTACGTGCGGGACACTCATAAGTCGATGGCCTCATCTGATGTATGGCGCTGATTAACCAGTGGAATAAGACCTTCACCAAAAGGGTCCAGTCCGAGGCGGGCGAGTGTATCGCGGACGTCAATCACCGAGCCTCTTCGAATCGACTCCTGTGCCATCCAAGCCGTAATGATGGCCCATAAGCCCTCTGCACAGGATGCGCCATCGCTGTGCTGACCCCGAACCATCTTCGAAAAGCGAACATGCTCGAACAGCGTGGAGCCGTAGTGCCCCCCGGCCTCAATATCGTCTGGGAACGTACAGTCTATTCCGTCATAGGCGGCATGCCCGGGCACTTCAACCGTTATTTGTGATGAGGATGCTCGTCCCGGCTTGAAGCTCGCACGCTCCTCTGCTCGAAGCGTTCCGAGATCACCACTGACGGTGAGACCTTCATAAAGCTCTTCGCTGAACATGTTGAGTGCAAATTGCGCTCTTACGCCATTCTCGTATTCCACGATCACCAATGCGTGATCGTCGATGTCCGATGTTCTGCCGTCATCGCTAAACGACTTGAAGTTCACAGCGCGTCCACCAGAGGCAAACACGCGGGCAGGCAGTGAGGCCGCGATGCGATTCATGAGGTCGAAGTAGTGGCAGCACTTTTCCACCAACGTGCCGCCCGAAAAAGCCGCAAACTTATTCCACTCCTTCACTTTAGGGAGAAATGGGGGCCGATATTCGGAGATGCTGATCATTTTTACCGAGCCGATATCGCCGTTGGTAATAGCGT
This sequence comes from Halieaceae bacterium, assembly GCA_002691565.1. GTDB lineage: Bacteria > Pseudomonadota > Gammaproteobacteria > Pseudomonadales > Halieaceae > Luminiphilus. The sequence goes on along the minus strand of NZIH01000046.1, from coordinate 2,356 downwards.
TTAGCGCGAGTTGATACTGCGATTTGTAGCGGTATTGCATGCCAAGAAGAATGGAGGAGGGGTAACTGCGCGACGCTTCCGCCAGGTAGATGGCATCCTCCAGTAAGGTTGCCATTGGCTTTTCAAGAAAGATCGGCTTCCCCGTGTTCTTAACCGAATCAAACATGGCCCGGTGGGTAAAGTTGGGCGTGCAAATCAAAATGGCNTCGATACGCTCATCGTNAGTCANCGCGTTCAGGTCAGGGTAGACCGNNGGCGCCTCATGTCCTGACTGAGAAAACTCACGAAGTGCCCGCCTTATGCTGTNCGGGTCCTCATCGANAATGCCAATGATATAGGCTTGATTGAGCTGTAACACGGCTCGAATATGCTCTCGGCCCATCATCCCTGTTCCGATAACNGCATAGCGAGGTTTGCGAGANGCCNTTGCATCGCGACCATGTCGCGTATCCGNNGCTCTAGNGCTTAACGACTNACCACCGCCNNTATTGGCATTGGCATCCTCCGTNGGCTCGTGACTGATGCTGGCTCGCAAGTCAGAGATGATGATGTCGAGCTGTTCTTTCACAGATACGATGACCTCAAGANGCGCGCTGCGGTGACTGATCGCCACCATACGACAGTATTTAACCCCAAGAGAATGGCTACCAAAGCATTAAATAAGGACGTGCCACTCGCGAGCGCGCTGCCGGCAAGCCCAACGGGCGAAAACAGCAGATAAAGGAAAACCACACAGGACAGGAGCGAGAAGGAGCAGGCTCTCGCAAAACGCCATGGCGTCATATCGACGGGTGGCACGCCGGCGCTTCCCGTGTCTTTGCTAGTCTGTCCGCTGCGATTGTCCGACCTGGGTCGCCACCATCCGANAAAGAGGAGCAGACCAACCTCTAGCACAAAAAGAATGGCATACAGGTGCAGAAAGTGCAGATCAATCGATTCTTTAAACACAAACTGAAGCAGTCCGTAGGCGACAATGTGAAACAGAATTGCGAGTTTGACCCCCAACGCTGGGACATGGGTGGTCAGCATGCCCACCAGCACGACGGCGATGATGGGAATGTTATAGAAGCCAGTAAAAATACGAATGACTTGCCAGAGACCCTCGGGCGCAAATTGAAGCAAGGGTGCAATGCCCAGCGAGATAACGGCGATACCCACACTGGCCACCTTTGCAATGGTTACCAGTGTCGTGTCAGCCAGTGCTTTCTTTGACATGGGCTGAATGACATCGAGGGTCAGCATGGTCGCAGCACTATTGATGAGTGAGTTGAACGAGCTGAACACAGCGCCAAGCAATACCGCGAGGAAAAATCCCAGTGCCCAGACGGGCAAGGTGTCTTTCACTAATTGCGGGTAGGCAAGGTCAATTGAGCCGAGCCCTGGACCGTAGAGATGATAGGCGATGACGCCGGGGATCATCATGAAAAAAGGCACCAGCACTTTGAAGTAGCCGGAGAGCAAAACACCTTTTTGGCCTTCGGAAAAACTGCTGGCTGCGAGCGTCCGTTGGATGACGTATTGGTTTGAGCACCAGTAAAAAAGGTTCGCGAAGATCATTCCGGTGAACAGTGTGCCAAAGGGTGTGGGGTCACCGGCATCGCCGATGGCGTTGAGCTTTTCAGGGTGATTGCTGACCACGATATCGATACCCGATAACAGATCGCCGCCCAATAGCTTGAGCCCAAGAAGCGGCACCGTAATGCCGATGATGAGGAGGCCTATGCCATTCAGTGTGTCCGAAACGGCAACGGCTTTTAGTCCACCCAGAATGGCGTAAAGCGCACCAATTGCGCCAATAAGAACTACCGTGATGGCTAGCGAGGAGCTGTAGCTCAAGCCTATTAGCTCTGGTACATCAAAGAGCTTTAAAACAGCAACTGACCCTGAGTACAGCACACTGGGAATGGTCACTAACCCGTAGCCTAGTAGGAAAAGGATGACACTGAGTCGCCTAACGTCATCGTCGTAACGATCTGCGAGGAACTGCGGCAGCGTTGTGAAGCCACCGCGCAGGTAACGCGGCAAGAAGAAGAAGGCCATGGCCACGGTCGCCACGGCCGCAGTCACTTCCCATGCCATGGAGCTCATGTTGTAGCCATAGGCCGAGCCGTTGAGACCAATGAGTTGCTCAGCAGAAAGGTTGGTCAGTAGCAGTGAGCCTGCGATGAACGGAGCGCTCAATCCGCGGCCGGCCAGAAAATAGCCCTCGGAGTTTGACGTTGAGGCCCGCGACTTTAGATAGGAGACCCAACCGACGATGCCCATGAAAAGGACACAGGTCAGAGCCACATTGATTAACTCTGTCGCGGTCACGGGATGTCCTTTTAAAGTGAGCTCTGAGGATAAGTACTCACTG
>NZIH01000045.1 GCA_002691565.1 Halieaceae bacterium | reverse complement strand
TCAAGCGCAGTTACCTCTTCATTCAAGGCAGTCCGATCGGCAGTACTAAGCGTACCATTTGCTGCCTGAACAGCAATCTCTCGCATTCTTAACAACATACTGTGTACTTCCTGATGCGCTGACTCTGCAGTATCTATCATGGACTGAGCATCTGACGCGTTGCGTGACGCCATATCCAAACCCATAATCTCGGCAGATAAACGCGTTGCAATACCCTGTCCTGCCGCATCGTCTTTGGCACTATTGATACGCAACCCACTGGAAAGTCTCTCCATTGAGACATTCATAGTTTTTTGTGCAGCACTTGCTGACTTGGAAGCATACATACTTCCATAATTTGTGTTTATGCTAATCATAACATACTCCCTATATAAACCCTACATAGAGAGACGACACATCTTGGAAGATGTTAAATAAATATTTAAAAAAATATTTATTTTTTATACGAACTGGAAAAAAATGCCTTTTTTAAAAGCCATTTAATTAGAACATATACTATTTCTTTTTAATGCCTCGCGTGCGTAAGAACGCAACTAACGATGGCTAAAATGTTTTGTTGATAAACATTTGTTCTCCATAAACTTTCTCCAAACACTTAAACGACGCGGATATAAAAAGTTTAATGGTTTATTTATGCTTTTATGGAAATTAACGCTAATTGTTTGGTAAAAGCCGCTAGAAATTTTGTATTAAAGGTTACTACTGAACGTAAAAAATCAAGGTGAAATCCAATTTGACCTCGGGTGCTATTGTCAGCAGCTACACCAGCTTTTAAAATGTAAATTTCTTTTTGGAGGCCTAAGGTATAAAAATAATTTTTTGTTAGCTTCTTTATTGTCTTGTTCTGCACCAAATCAAACCTACTGAGATCCTCTTCAGATTGATATTTTTTTTTGGCTATGCCTATTGCAATTTTTGATAGTCTCTTGACCTCTTTACCCAGTTTTATATTGTCTTTTATAAAACGTATTAATTTTGCCTTTTCCTTTAAATATTTTTTTTCATCTCTTATAACAGAAGCAAATATTGAGTTTATAGATCTGTCTTGTTCGGTATTTACCACCTCATCTTTAATAAACTTTTTTAAAGAAATGTGATCAAACCCCTCCAAATAAACCCCTCCCTCTGTACAATTGAATAGCTTAATATTAGTTTCCGCATTGACCTGCTTTGCAAAATGTTTGTAAAACTGAGCAAAGAATGAAAACGATGCGTTAGTTGTAACTTCGTTACCATAAAAACCCTTTGTCTTAAATTCCTCTCCTAGGTTAGCCATACGGTTAGGTGACAAATCTAGCTCGGCATTATTTGCATAGAGTTCTCCAGTTTCGGAAAGAGCTAAGTCCTGTCCCACAAGGGCTATCTTAGAAAATCCGAATTCTATCGCTAAATCAAATGCGCTATGAGAGACTGATCCACCTACTCTGGTATAATCAAACAAATCTATGGGAAGAAATGCACCAATCCTCATTCCTGGCGACATCCATATAACCTCTTTTACTGGAAAATCAAAATTATCGGGAGAGCCAGATGATGAGGTTACGAAATAGGACACTCCCTCAAGTTCTTCTGCATTTATCCAATGATCATACAAAGACACCTCCAGCTCATTTTCTATACGAGACAAAGCTTTTAAGTTTTGTGGATCAGTGTGTATTACGATATCTGGTATTATTCCCGCTTTTCTCAAAGGCCTCAAAGCATGTAGGACACAAATTATAAGTGCTTTTCCTTTTATCTCCTTAAGATAATCAATATTTTTCGACAGTGACGGCCCGGGACAAACTATTACAGCTGCTTTACCTTTGAACTTTTGATGAAAATCAGATGTCTGTCTATGAATATGTATATTGCTCAAATTATCTAAGATTTTTACTGCATCCCCGCGGTTAATTGTATTAAATCTTAACCAAGCTCTCGAACGGCCTTTTGAAAGAAGATCTTTTATTTCGTTCATTAGTTCAACAGAGGAAGGTTTATTGCCACAGTCCAAAGACGTTATCCTTCTTGGTGGTCTTTGAGGAAATGCAACTACCAATTCGTCGAGACTTTTGTGATCTTCAGTTTTATAAACGATAACGTCGGGGTATTCAATTTTTAAATCGGAAACGTTTATGTTTCCTCCAATTAGAAAAATTCTTTTCTGACCTCTTTTAATAAGTAAGTCCAACAAAAGAGTATGCTCTAAATTATTAATAGTTACTAAATCGTGCTCAAATTCCCAAGCCATTGGCAATTGGTAATCAATATAGGCATTTGTTAACTCTTCAGATAAAAAGAACACTGGATTAAAATCAACTGCACTCATGGTCTTCATAGCTACTTCAACAGAATTTAGATTTCTTTTTAATTTCTGTGAAAGCTGTCTCAATTCCTCTTCAAATTTATAATACTCACTATCTTGCTCTAAATGTTTACTAAGCGTTATTTGATTATCTGCGATGTAGGACAGCATCGGTCGCATTTTGTCACTCGAAAAGCTAAACTGCGTTAGTTCACCAGCTTTAAGTTGATCCATGGAATCTTGTGATAGATCCCCCAACACTCGGTAAATACGCTTGGTTCTCTCGAAATCGAGGTTGATTTGATTGAAGAGGCTTTTTTGTCCCTCTACTTTGAATGTCTCTGTTCTCATTTTTATATACTTACTCTTAATCTTTCGGTTTCATAGAGTCTATAAAGCCAGTAAGAAATTCTCCAGTTTTGTTAAAGCCCGATACTGCAGCTTCCATTGCTGAAAATTGTTGCATATATCTCTCCCTTATTGACTCCACCTTAGTATCTAAATTTGCTTTGTCTTCATTGTATTCTGAAATCAAGGATGACGCCCGAGATTTACTTTTTTCTAAATCTCCAGTTGCTGACACCATATCTTCAATGAATGAAGAAAGCTTGTCTGCTAAACTTTGTCCATAAAACACCGTAGCGGTGCTTACATTTCCAGAAACTGTTAACCTCAAGCCTTTGGTATCCCCAGTAGTAGAAATGTATTGATTTGTGCCATCTGCAAGAGTACTAGCACTTAAAGCGGTGCCACCCAGAGTTGCAGTACCATCATTATTACTTATGAAATTGTAGGAACCAGCTTTTGGGATTAAAACCGTACTTGTTTGAGAGGCAGAAACCAAAGCATTATCAGAGGTGGCCATTGAGTTTACAATAACATCAAATAGGATAGGCTCTTTTTCGAACGCTTTATTGAAATCTGACTCATTTACACTTATGGTTCCGTCTCTCATGGTCTTTACCCCCAGCTCGGATAAATAGCGCCCTCTTTCCCCATAACCCGGAAGTTCGGATGTTAAAATTGAGCGAAGATTTCTCTGAATAGATTTTACCGTGATATCTCTTGCCAAAACACCTTTTTCTTGTCCATTTACCCCATTTTGAGTAAGTGCTCCTATAGTAGAAGAAACACTATTGTAAGTGTTTACGAACTCACTTATTTTTGAAAATGCTACTGCTTGATCAGTTATAGACGAGACGCTAGCCGCCGAACTGGTAGTTGAATTTAATTTGAACTCGTACCCATCTATTAAGTCTGTTACAACATTTGACTCTCTAGTTATGGAAACTCCATTTAAGTTTATAGTTGCATCTTGTGCAGCAACAACTTGCTTACTAGAATTATTTGAAGTTGTGTCAAATGCCGCAAGACCCGTATCAGAAGCATCCTCCGTAACAGATAATCTCAGAGAATTTTTTGCACCAGTATCAGAATTCACAATTAATGAAAATGTACCATCACCCTTATCTGTTACGGTCGCATTTACACCTTCTATAGCTGCTAAGGACTCTGCNAGTCCGTTTAAGGTATTATTAGCACTTGAGACAGTCACTGTTTGAGAGGTTTTAGCAGAATTAATAGTAAAATTGTCACCTGACCAACTTCCGAAATCAATTGCTATACTACCCAAGTTAATTGCATCAGTTTTACTCGAAAAACCGGAAAACTCTAGAGTCTGTGCCTGAGCCAAAGAGCTTATAGATATTTGGGCATTAAAAGCTTTTGCCTCTGCCTGATTATTTACTTTGACTTCAACGGAAGAACTATTTGAGTTTACGCTAAANGCACTAGACCCGGAAAGAGAATCNGTGAAAGTTTGCAATTTTCCAAGCTCATTNGCCACCATNGCATATCCTGAAATAGCAGCATTTCGGTTATCTATATCTTTCTGGATTCTGTCAACTTGGGGTGCAGTCTCAGCNTCTACCAAGCCGTCTACCAACTCAGTAATATTTAAACCGGATCCCTGTCTATTTATTGCGCTTAGATAGTCTACCGCCATCNCTTATTCCTTTAACCTAGTATAACCGTGAACGTCACTCAAAAGAAAATGTTTAGTGTTATTCAGCAATTTTTGTGCCAACAGGTGCGTATTACCAACCACTTAAATTAATCAATAATGAAAAAGTAGATGTGAAAGCTTCCAATTTCGATCAATCATAATTACCTCTTTTTCATCTAATATCTGACCACTGTTTCAACCTCTCTTAACATCTGCATTTTCATTAATGCCAGATTTTTCTTCAGTCAACCATTACAGGCTTTTTGATTAAGCAATGCATTAAATAGAGATCACAAATTGATTGGATATGGTTATACGATAACAATGGGGTATAAACATTAAGAGTTAATTACGTGCTTCAACTCACAAAAGAAAGTAAGCAGTGATAGTTTATATAAGAATTTTTGTTTGACCTATCAAACTGCTCTCTCAATTTATGCGATGTAACGGAGCTAAATGAAACTTGATAAATTCAAAAGTAGTTTTTATGAAGCCAACCGTTCCTNCTAATAATTTGAGAATCTCAGTAGCTCTGGTTAGCACTTAACAATGAGAGATCACCGCTAAAAATCAATTGTCATAAAAAATGATTTAACTTTGATTTAGTTGATTTCTTTTTTATCAAAATATTCTGCAAACTGCCTAGTGTATAGCCTTTCAGCAGTTTGGTTGGCTCGATCATTAACTTAATGAGGCGCTACNCAAATACTTTTGGTTTAATACTATCTTTAAAGCAGACTTAGAAAAAACGTGCTGTGCATATTCGTTACAAAACTATACAATAAAATTGATGTCTATTAAACAAAGATGGGGTATGAAGTCATACGAACCGCTTAAAGGTTAATTAAAGTAAAATCAGTGTCGTTTGGTTACAGCAGAGAAAACTATTTGTGTGACGTAATCAAAGAAATAAAATGCCTTTGCAAAAAGTTTACTTTTAGGACTCCAACGCTTAATTATGTATTAACTGAAGGTCAGAAAAACAAATGAAATATAATTTGTCAGAGCTTAAATTTCTTCAGGGCAGATCAATAGTAATTTTTGGTTCATCTGTTGGCGGATCAATATTGAGCGATTATTTAAGGAAAAATAATTTCAACCCCCTGTGCTTCAGTGATAATGATACGGTAAAGTGGGGAAGAAAGTTTTGTGGCAAAAAAATCATTCCGCCTAACGAGATACCCAAAGACTCACTCGTACTCATAGCAAGTAACTGGGCACATGAAATTTCATTACAGCTGAATACCATGAATATCGAAAACGTTGACTTAACATGTTGGGATGACCGATGGAGAGTGAATTTCGATATAAACAAACTCTCTACTGCAAAACAGGAACAACAAGCGATTAGAGCACTATTTCAAGATGAAGAATCAAAAAACGTATGGGACGCCTATCTCAAATACAGACATACTGCAGATGCTTCGATATTAATACCCTCACAGTATGCCTTTTATGGCCATCCTAAAGTATCAGTGTCCCAAGGAGATATAGTTTTTGACGTTGGCTCATACGACGGTGAAACAGCTAAATTCTTTTTGGAAAGTGGAGCTTCGAAAGTGTATGCTTTTGAGCCCGACAGTAGTAACTACAACTTAGTATGTAAAAACATCAAACTTTGGAATAAGCCTAATATTATAGCCCTTAACTATGGTTTTTGGAATGAAAAGGCTACCCTTTCGTTTACTGAGGATTCACTTCATGACACCCAAAAAAGTTTATCAAAAGAACAAAAAACTGGCTCTGCAGTTAACACTAAAATAAAAGTCACTAGTATAGACAGCTTTATTTCAGAAATTGATGAAATGCCAACTTTAATTAAAATGGATATTGAAGGCGCAGAACTGAACGCACTTCTTGGTGCAAAAGAATTACTCAAAAAAGAAAAACCCAAACTACAAATAAGTGTCTATCATGAATGGGATGACTTATGGAAAATACCAGCATTAATTAAGAATATAAATTCAGATTATAAATTTTATCTTTCTCATCANCAAAAAAATCTATTTGAGCTTGTATTATATGCAAGGTAACGTTTCCAAATCATTTCACTTTGAACGANATAATCCTAGGACAATAACCGCTGTTCGGTGAAATGAAAAACGATCATAGCAAGTGCAAACAGCACCCTCCACAAGTTGCTACAAGTTCGTATCGACAATGCTAATTTATGCCCAGCTCCTTTACAGAAGAAGAAGTATGACTGTTCAAACTTGAAGCTTTAGAAACAAAGTTAAACTGTGATTGCAACACGCAAACCCGTCAGCTTAATATTTTTCATAGANCTGATTTTCTAAAACTTGAATGCCGTAATAACAGAGACAACTAGAATTCCAATTAGGTTTATCTTCTCTTCCTTGAAACTTCATAGATTGATGGAAAAGATAGTCTAGAGGTCTTTAATATATACTGAGGATTTTTAAATCTAAATCTCTGTGGAATTTCAACGAGTAGTCTAGATTAGCTTTTCAACATTCAAAGGGATGGATAATAAACCTTAATTACCCGCGGTATCAGATATGACGTCATCGTAACAAAGTTTACCTTGATTTAAGTAAAATTAACGATGCTTATATAAAAATGTCTTAGACAAAACTGAACAATTTGTGCCTTAAACTCTCTATAAATGGATTTTGATTAAGAAAATCATAGTAATTTTTTAATTTAAAAAAACTTAAACTTCGGTATACCCTATAAATATATTTAAATAATTTTTTAGTTGATTGCCTACCTCTAATGATTTGATCCGTAGCACACCGGTGTGTAAATAGTTGTATTTATACGAACTGAAAATCAGNATAATATTTATTAATAATATCATCTGCTTGTTTCCTAGCAAAATTAGGCCCTTTTTGAGATGTAACTATAACGAATCCGAGTCTATCGGAGTGCTTACTTATTTCATCAAAGCGAGTGTTCGGACCATGAAAAATATCCGCTTTCAATACATTTTTTTCATTAATAATTTTTTCTAGCTTGGGAATTTTACTCAGCTTACCTTTTTTAGGAAACCAATATCTAATTTCAGAGAAGCACCGGTGCTTCGGTACTAATGCATCTTTTTTAATGGGAAGACCAACCGCAAGCAAGATAGTTTGTAAAACCAGATCTACACCGGTAGTTGCAGGAATTTGATCAGTGCAAAAGAAACCACCACTCAATCTAGTAGCGACTTCAATTACATATATTTTATTCTGTTTATCAATAACAATATCTCCTTTTATAGTTCCATTTTCGAGTTTAAGAGCTAAAGCTGCACGAACTAACTGGCTATCTATTTCTTTTTTCATAGTGTTAGTTATTTTTGCAGGTAGGGAGCCACCATCCTCTAAGACGAATGGTTTGAAATTTTGCAATTTATCATAATTACGATCTGCATATGCGCAATTGTAAAGCTTTCCATTTAAAATAAATCCTTCAGTACTAATTTGTCTACCAGGCACAAATTTTTCAATTATTATTGCTTTTGAGGATGACTGACTCAAACAGTGTTTGTACGCCCATTTAAGGTCAATACTTTCTTCAATCAAAACAACTCCTCTAGACCCTCTACCATCGATTGGCTTAATTATAGATGGAAATCCCTCCTGCTCAATGAACGTAGTTAAATCCTCCAACGAGCTACAGTATTTAAATGTTGGTGTTCTAACATTTTCTTTCATGAAACTGCACTTCATTTTAAATTTATCGATACTTAGAGAAGCAGTCTCTAAAGAGATTGAAGGTAGCCCTAAGTGATTAGCTACATAAGCAACTGTATATGGAACATCATTCGCCAGGGTCAACACACCTTTTATTGAATCACAATGTTTAGAATTTTTAACGGCATCAAGCGTGTCTATGTGACTTCTAGTTGATGCAATGATTTTATAATCAGCGTGTCTAAATGCGGGAGCTTCAGGGTTTTCATCCGTTCCTATGACTTTATACCCTAACTTTCTTCCTAGATCGTATGCATAAACCTGTTCTATTCCTGCTCCTATAATAAGCAATGAACTATCCAAAATACATTCCCCCATTAACATTAATTGTCTGACCTGTGATATAGCTAGCATCATTAGATGCTAGATACCCAACAACTGAAGTTAATTCCGAAATGTTGGCAATTCTACCAAGAGGTATATTAGCTATTTTTTTCTTTCCTTCTTCAGAATTAATCTCTCTTAAAGCCATATCAGTTTTTACTAATCCTGGAGAAACTGCATTACAGGTAATTCCAAAAGAAGAGTAATTTTTTGCAATTGACATCGTTAGGTTTATTAAACCAGCTTTTGAAGCAGCATAATGAACTTGATTTATCCCTCCCCATTGTCCTCCTATTGACGAAATATTTACTATTCGACCCCACTTAGTCTCAACCATTTGAGGTAAGACTTCTTGGCAAAAAATAAAAGGTCCTTTGAGATTAGTCTTCATCATGAGATCCCAGTCTTCATCAGAAATTGTAGAAAAGGGTTTCTCTTGGGCTATCGCCGCATTATTCACTAGAATATCAATTTTTTTTTCAAAGAATTTTTGTGTTTCCTCGATTGCACTCTTTATTGAGTCTCGCTTGGTAACATCGACTTTCACACTAAAAAAGTTTTGGTTATCATTAGTCTCTTGATCAAAATTGTTATTTTTTAAATAACCATATGCGACAAGATAACCTCTATCTATGAACCAGTCTGCAATTCCTTTACCTATTCCTCTGCTTGCTCCCGAAACAAATACGAGCTTTGGTGTATTTTCTGTCACTTTTCTTCTTCTAAAAACGAAATGGCTTTTTGATAAATTTTCTCTACACTAATACCATAATATTCAGATAATTCCTCGGGTTCGCCAGACCGACCTGGCTGATCATGAACCCCTATTATTTTCATAGGAGTTGGACACTCTTGAACTAAGACCTCTGCAATAGCACTTCCAAGCCCTCCGTAAATATTGTGATCCTCTACACTTATTATTTTTTTTGTTTTTTGGGCCGAGTAAACAATTACTTCTTTATCTATAGGTTTAATGGTGGATATGTTTACAACCATAGCGCTGATGCCTAGACTACTCAGTTTCTCTGCAACCTTCAAGTTTCTACCCGTTGTCACCCCACATCCGAATAGCGTCAAATCATTTCCATCCTTTAGGATTTTACCTTTACCAAATTCAAAGGAATAGCTGTCGTCTAGAAACCTTTCTATAGAGCTTCTACCTGTTCTCATATAGACTGGTCCATCGAATTCTAAAATAAATCTTGTGGCCTGTTCAATCTCTGTAGGGTCGCATGGAGAAATTACACTCATATTCGGCATTGCTCTAAAAACAGCTAAATCCTCTAAGCATTGAGCTGATGAGCCGTCAGGGCCTACATCCAGCCCAGGGTGACTACCCACAAGTTTAACATTTAGTTTCGGGTAAGAAATTGATAGTCGGGCTTGTTCATATGCTCTTAGTAAAAAGACAGAGAACGTCGTTACTACTGGTAACAATCCTATTGAGGCTAACCCACCAGCCATGGAAACCATATTTTGCTCCGCTATACCACATTGAATGAATCGATCGGAATATTGTGTCCTAAAATGGTGTGCGCCTGTTCCACCAGCGACATCAGCGTCTAGTACAACCATATTTGGAAAATCTTCTGCATATTTCACTAAAGCCCGACCAAATGCTTCCCTTAAGGAGTCATTGGCCATTCCTATAAGCTTTGGAGACCTAGACATCTAATATCCCTTTGATTTCTTTTTGAGTAACACCTAAGAGTTTCAGTGCTTGTTCACAGTCCTCTCGAGATAATTTAACGCTACCATGCCAACTTGGGATACCCTCCATAAAAGAAATTCCTTTGCCCTTTATAGTATGAGCTATAATAAGGGTCGGCGCATCCTTATTTTTGAGAAAGGTCGATAATGCATGAAATATTTCATGAGGCTTATGTCCGTCAATCTCTTCTACCTTCCAATTGAAAGCAATAAACTTTTCCCTAATAGGCTCTAAGTTNTTTATATTACTGTTTAAGTCATCGCTCTGAAGTTTATTATAATCTAAGATAAGGCAAAGATTATCCAAATTATGATGTGCTGCCAACATCATTCCTTCCCATATTTGTCCCTCTTGCATTTCCCCATCGCCACACATTACGTATATTTTATTGTTTTCATTTTTTAATTTAAAACCCAATGCTTGACCTACTCCGAATGAAAAGCCCTGTCCTAAAGAACCTGTACTCGCTTCAACCCACGGAAGATAATTGCGATCAGTATGTCCTTGAAGCGCTGTACCAAATTTTCTCAAACCATTACCCTCTCCTTCATTTAGTATTCCTAAACTTTCTGCTATTGCATAAAGAGCTGGGGCAGCGTGGCCTTTTGAAAGAATAAATCGATCGCGATTATAAGAATATAAATTTTGGGGGGAAATTTTTAAAAACTGTTTGAACAAAACTTCTAAGATGTCGATTGCGGAAAGAGCCCCTCCAGGATGACCCGATCCGGCGCGATAAATCGATGCTATGATTTTTTTTCGAAGATCGTAGTTCATAGAGACTACCTTTACACTTTTAAATAAATATGAAAAGGAATAATGCAAATTTGATGCCNAAGCATTCTTTTCTAAAGTGCTCATTTTATCTCAGAGAAATTTTTTTTAAAAATTTATGCTGTTAAATTTTCTACTATCGATAAGGCTTTTATTATTGATCTTCAAAACAGCTCAATAAAGAGAATAATAGTCATAGAATGAAATAATTTTATCTTCATCCCAACCGTGTTTTATACACTCTACCTTCATAGACTCAGTACCCCTATAAGACGAAAGCACTATAGGCGTATCGAAATATNATTTCTTCATATTGGTGAAAGGTGGGACAATCTGAACTCCCCGATATGTCCTTCCAATTTTTGCAGGGTCTGAATCAAAGAACAAAAATTCCAACTCTTTATTTTTCCTAAAAAAAGAAGTTTTATTAAACAGAAACTCTGTATGCAGGCCTGCTCCCCAGATTATAAATTTGTTGTTTTCGCTAGACCTTTTTAATTTTTCTTCGACATCTTGCAAAATATTGTACCAGTGCCTTAAATAGGAATACAAAATGCCAGTATCTTCAGTTATTTCTGGAACATACTTCATGTGTTTTTTAAGAGAGGGTTTAGCAATTACACGAGTACCATTATACGATGGTTGCTCATCCAACCTTATTATTTCCCACCCTGCATGCTTAAAAAAGTTTTTAAGGGAATTACGAGAAAAATGCGTAAGGTGCTGTGCACTAAAAAAACCATTCACATCATTAGTAAACCCATTTTCTAATATTGGAACTTCGATGAGTAGATAAGTATCTTTATGTGAAGAATTAAGAATATTTATTAAGACTTCCAATGGGTTTTTTAAATGTTCCAATACGTGAAGCATGACAATCAAATCATATTTTTTTCCAGTATTAAACTTTTCCAAATCCTGGCAGAAAAAATTAGCTTTTGGAAATTGCTGCTTTGCAAGTGAAATTGATGGAAGGTCAATATCAATTCCATCTTTTTCTAAATTATCTGGAAAATGCGAAAGAAATTCTCCTCTATAACATCCAAGATCTAAAACACTTCTAGTATTGTCCAGAACTCCGATTTCATTCAGATAATCGATCTGTTCAAGAGTACGACCCTCGGTCATACCATATGAATGTGCCATCTCAGAAAAAAGGTTATTAAATCCTATGTCGGTATAAACGGGGTTATTAAATATAGTTTCGCATTCATCACACATATGAATGTCAATATCCACAGTCTTTGAATATTCGGGTGAGTCCGTTAAAAATTGAAAATTATCGAATCTAAGAAAAGATTTTGAGCGTTTTGATTTACACAGAGGACAATTTCGTTTCTCGGTGTAAGACCCTGGTTTTTCCGCTGATGAGAAATCGATCTTTTTCATTCAACTTTCCTTACCCTAAAATACATTTATTCTAAGCCCTAAGAATAATAATAAACGACACCATATGAGACTTATTAGTGTAGCGCTAAATTATTTAACAATTTAAACGTTAGATAATTCTATAAAGAAAATACATCGATGACTATATCAGATATTCTGCTACTATAACCTGATAGCTTTTTATAATGGCCAAAGACATGGATGTTTTTCATCTTTTTTAATCTTTCTAGATCTCTATCATCACTTTTATAACTAGATATACGAATGCATGGCACTTTTAGAAAAATTGCCTCGATAATTGTTAGGCCAACAGCCGTAATCAATAATTTCGCCGATGCAAGATAACTATCAATGTTATCTCTATCCGAAATAACTTTTATCTTATTCCCTGTAATTTTACTTAATTTCAATATGGCTTGTTTATTTTTGTATTTTGGCCCCAATATTACAATGATTGGAATTTTCTCTGCGAAGGGCATCAAAATTTTTAAAACTTTGAGTGTTATATTTTGGGGATCAGAACCACCAAACGAGATAACACAGCTTTTTCTATCATTACTAGGATTAATTTCCTTCAATTTCTCTAGTTCAGCCCCAAGTAAAACGTGTTCCCATCCTCCTAGAACCTTTCCCCTATAATTTGACCAATCTAAATCATTTATATCAAATAAAGGTGTTGGATAAACATTCTCATCTACTATTAATCGGCAGGACGTAGTATTGTCAAAAAGTCTTAAGTATAGATCCTTATCTCGTAAAAACTGGATCTCTTTCGCGCAGTTAAGCTTTGTATCTATTGACCAACTTTTTATATTTTTTACCGGTTGATTATTAATTACCAAAGAGTAGATTTCTTTTATATCAAATTTTGGATCGTACTCGAGACAATTTATTTTTTTGTTTTTGAGAATTTTTATTTGATCTCTTCTGAGTCTATTAACAAGCAAAAGGATATCGGAGGCTTCGCTTTGCAATTTCTGAGAGAAATTTACCATTCTTTTACAATGGCCCAATCCTTCATCGTCCATCAACTGAATAACATTTAGCATTTTATTAGTTTATAAACTTTTCTTTTTTTTTCATTCTTAAGAGCATATAAATCAGACAGCTCTTTCGGTAAGGAAATTAGAGGTAAATAAATTAGCTCTGGACTATCTTTAAAAACTATTTGAAAAAACTCTCTATCATTCTTCAAATGTTTCACTTTAAAACCATAGCTTTTAAGCTTTATTATTTTTTTGGAGTTAACTTCAGCAGTGAAAAACTTTACTCCAAAGCCCTTCTTTTCAGCATAATCTTGCGCTAACTTAAGAAAATATTCGTTGATAAGCCCCTTATGGTAAAAATAAATATATTCCGTTTTCTGCCTCGCACTCTTTTGAATAACGTGTTCGTTGTAAGCTAGAAGAGAGGGGTCTCTATCAATAAGATCTAAAGCTTCCTTTATCGATAAGTTACTTGGTTGCTTGCCACTTTTTCTATAAAGTTCGCGAATGAATTTTAGATCGCTTCGTGTATCAACCGAAAAACGTATTCCGCTTTTTTTTTCGTACTCAAATAAATTAATTCTTCCTATCTTATATAGTCTAGATTTTTTGTAGATTAGTGGAGTAACATGTTCTTTTACAATCGGGTCTTCTTTAAAAGATAGATTTTGCTTAAAACAGAAATTAGAAAGTGTTTCTATTCCCTGATGTATTACCTCTGGGCAATCTGCCTTTAAATAATCTACATCCTGTTGGACTATTTGTTCTATTGAACGATCAATAAATGAAGGCTCGACTAAAGGGCAATCTCCACAGATACGAGTTATAGTAGAGGGCTTATAAACTTTAAAGGCTAACTCAAATCTAGAAAGCACATCATGCTCATCTCCTCTAATAAAAAATATTTTTTGTTTTGAAGATAATTCTTCTAGAATATCATTCTCCTTCGCCTCTGAGGTAGCGAGTACAATCTTTGTGAGATATACTGACCTCTTCAATCTTTCAATGATATGCCACAAAAGGGGTCTTCCAGCGATTAAAGCCATCGTTTTGCCTGAAAACCTTGTAGAGCCCATCCGAGCTTGGATCACTGCTATATGCTCTTCATTCTTTTTCAATAAAGTTATCTCTAATTTCTAAGAGTGGTCTCAATCCATCACGAGGATCAGC
>NZIH01000044.1 GCA_002691565.1 Halieaceae bacterium | reverse complement strand
GTCACTGGCTTCTCGGTTGATATAGCCATCAGCATGCCAAACGCAATCATCATCGACACCATCGCTGTTCCGCCGTAACTCACCATGGGCAATGGCACACCCACAACAGGTAGGAGTCCAGAAACCATGCCAAGGTTCACCACCAACCCGAAAAAAAAGGTGGCTACCAGGGCACCAGCGAGCAAGCGAGTGAAACTCGATTGTGCTCGCCAGGTAATCACCAGTCCTCGACCTAGAATCAAAGCGTAGACAAGGAATAACAGTNAAACACCCCGAAAACCAAACTCTTNTGCCAGCACGGCAATGATGAAGTCTGTGTGGCCCTCGGGTAAAAACTCTAACTGCGCCTGACTGCCTTGTGTCCAGCCGAGGCCTTCCCAGCCACCCGACCCAATGGCCGTCTTCGACTGAATGATGTTCCATCCGGCTCCGAGTCGGTCTGATTCCGGATTNAANAAGGTAAGCACACGCTGNTTCTGATAATCCTTCAGTACAAAAACCCAGGCGGGCCAANTCGAGGCTATNCCAAGGGCCATCANAGAAAAGATATAGCGCCANTGAATACCTGCCATGTAAATNGCGGCGAGCCCGCTCGTTGCAACCAATAAAGACGTCCCNAGATCTGGCTGCTGCAAAATCAGGCCAGAGGGTAGCGCCACCATCGCAAACGCCGTTACAAGGGCGCGAAAATTAGGGGGCAAAGNNTNTTTGGACAACCACCATGCGAGGGCCANNGGCATGGCAACCTTCATGATCTCNGAAGGCTGAAAGCGAATGAAACCCAAACTCAACCAACGCTGTGCACCCTTCGCACCCACGCCAAAAAATAAGACCGCGACGAGCAGTAGCGTGGCCAGCAGAAAAATATAGAGTGAAANGCTNCGCAAGGTCTCAACCCTAAACTGCGCCGTTATCAGTAACANGGCCATGGCNACCGCAATGTTTCTCATTTGCGCNCCGAGCATGACGTCAGATTGACCACTGGCACTGTAGAGAANGAACAGTCCGCCAATACTGAGNATCAGAAGCGGCAGGACAAGCCACAGGTCTATGTGCAGTACCCGAAGAAATCGACTACGCGCACCCAGCTCACCCGAGGAGACCTCCGCTACACGCGAAAAATCGTTACTCATCTCGACTCATCCAGTAATCAAGCATTGCCCGAGCAACAGGATAAGCGGAACTTCCACCACCACTGTTCTCGGTCAAAACCGCCACAACAATCTCAGGGTTTTCGACAGGCGCAAANGCAATAAACCATCCGTGATTGCGTTGATATTCGGTNAAGGATTCCTCGTCATANGTTGCATCTTGCGCAATGGCCACAACCTGAGCAGTTCCTGTCTTACCCGCTACGTCGTAGGCCAGCCCGGATCGCATGCCGAAGGCGGTTCCTCTAGCCGATGACACCGTGTCCACCATGCCTGCAAACACCTCGTCCCAGTACTCTGCCGCCGCCGACACTGTCAGCAACGNCTCGGGTTGAACCGGCGTACCATCGACTGCCGCAACAANCGACGGCTTGAAGGCGGTACCTCGCGTAGCAAGNGCTGTCGTCGCNACCGCAAGCTGCATGGGCGTGGCCAGCATGTAACCCTGACCAATGCCCACAATGAGCGTTTCACCACCGTACCAGTTACTGCCGATGACCCGGCGCTTCCACTCGGTGCTTGGCAAAATGCCCCGTTTCTCGCTGGGAAGGTCGACGCCTGTCAAACTGCCAATACCGAAAACATCCAGCGACTCGGCGATCGCATCGATCCCTAGACGATTGGCAAGCTCGTAAAAGTAGACATCGCACGACTGTGCAATCGAGTCCCTCAGGTTCATCTCCTCGGCATGTCCCGTGCCGCGCACTCGGAGGATCCAGTCTCGATATCGACGGGGGTCGCCAGGCAACTGATAGTAACCNGGGTCAGGAACCNCCGTGTCGATCGTTATTACCTCACGATTCAAACCAGCAAGCCCCAGCATGGGCTTGATCGTTGAGGCCGGTGGATACTGGCCCTGAATGACACGGTTTAGCAGTGGCGCATCTCTTGAGTCCCGCAGTCCAGCATAGTCAGAAAAGCTGATCCCATTCACGAACTTGTTCGGGTCGTACCGAGGGTTTGAAACCGAGGATAGCACACCCCCAGTTTTCGGATCCATGGCCACCACGGCACCGCGCATATTACCCATGGCGGATGTCGCCACACGCTGTAGTCCGACATCGAGGTGTAAGGTGAGATGGGCACCGGGCACGGGCTCAATTCGATCAATCACCTTCAACTCGACACCGCGTGCATTGGTCTCTATACGACTTACGCCAAGTCNACCTTTCAAAGCGTCCTCATAATAAGCCTCGAGCCCTACCTTACCGATGTGGCTAATGCCCCGATAAGCGTCCTTNTCGGACGCATCGATATCATCAATACCAATCCGACCGACATAACCCAATGCGTGTCCCAGCAGGTCTCCCTCGGGATAATGGCGCGTCAACTCCGANAGTACCGACACTCCTGACAACACNTGCTTATTGACCGCAATNACGGCCAANTCCTCNTCCGTTAGTCGATACTTCAATGGAACCGGGCTTAGCGGTCGCCGGCGCTTACGNGCNTCAGTGAACAGTTCGATATCGGTCTCACTCAGACCCAGCAAGTCGCGCAGGGANNTCAAGANGGCGTCGAGNTCATCGGCGCGCTCAGGCGTTATCGCNAAGGTAAACGATGGCGTGTTGACTGCCAGGAGGTTACCCGATCGATCAACAATGACACCGCGCGTNGGTGCAACCGTGCGCACTGCAATTCTATTCCGATCAGACTGCGCCCGATATTCTTCGTTCTGGACGACTTGCAAAAAGAAGTAACGGTATAACAACCCCAGCATGNCCANGACCATCATGACAGCCAGCACNGTGACTCTCCCGTGGGTGATCCGGGTTTCACGCGCCCAATCTTGCATTTGGTTAAGCTGGCGTGCCATTAGCGTCTTATCTCAATGAATCTATCCACTGTGCCACAGGACGATGCCTCATGCTCGATGGTAGGGGTGTCCTGCATTAATTGACCAGGCTCGGTACAATTGCTCTGCCAGGACCACACGAACCAGTGGATGGGGCAGTGTTATCCGGCCCAGTGACCACCGCGCACTCACCTTCGCCTTTAGCGAAGGATGGAGTCCGTCAGGCCCTCCGATGACAAATGCTACTTTTGAGCCATCACCGTGCCAGACAGACAGGGAATCGGCAATGGCCTCTGTCGAGACTAACTTTCCTTCCACGTCCAAGGCCACGATCAGCTCCTGAGGTTTCAGACGACGCTCTATTGCAGTCGCTTCCTCAAGCATACGACTCTCAGCGGTATCTCGTGTTCGTTTGGAAGCAGGCAACTCCACCCACTCAATCGCAGCCTCGCGGGGTAGTCGTTTTATGTAATCGTCGGCACCGTCGCTCACCCACTGGGGCATACGAGTACCGATGGCCAACACGCGCACTGATCAACCCCGGGGATCTGAGACCACGTCCGGCTCAACAGAGGACTCAGGCTCTCCTGACCACAGCCGCTCAAGGTCATAAAAGCTGCGCGCCGCTGGCTGCATGACATGAACGATAACATCCCCGAGGTCAACGAGCACCCAGTCGGCATCGGTTTCGCCTTCAACGCCTATCGGCGGGCATCCTGCTTCCTTGGCTTTGACGACAACATTGTCTGCCAGCGATTTCACGTGGCGAGACGAATTGCCACTCGCAACGACAAGGAAGTCCATGACAGAACTCAGTCCGCGGACATCGACTATTTTGGTATCAACTGCTTTTAGATCGTCTAGGGCATCGACCACAAGGTCGGTAATGGTTGCATCTGTCAGGGTCAAAGAACTGCCTCGGCTTGGCTCGAATTTTCATACAACTTATGTCGCTTAATATACTCCATAACCGGGTGTGGAATCATCCCTGTCTCACGGTCGCCTGCGTTGAGCAACTGCCGTATTTCCGATGATGAGACATCCACCAAGGAACACTCGAGCCGAGATACTCGCCCAGATGGAGTCGAAGACAGATCGGCTAACGCTATCTCACGGTCATGCCACCACGCAGTCACCTCCGACGGGATATCGATAAACGTGCCGGGTCTACTGGCGACAATAAGGTGAGCGTAATCGGTCAATGCCTGCCACCGTGACCACCGGTTTAACGTCGGCAAGAGGTCGTCGCCTATGACGAAGTAAATCGTTGCGTCATCCCCCGCCTCTTGGCGCAGCGCCTGCAAGCTATCGATCGTGTAGGACGGCCCTTCCCGATCAAGCTCCCGTGTATCTAGCTCGAGTTCAGGAAATTCAGTCAGCGCAAGATCGAGCATGGCGAGGCGATGAGACACGCTTACCGCATGCTCGGCTTTTAAGGGGGATTTCGCGGCGGGCATCATCCTCATAGAGTGGAGCGCCAGCGTTCGCTTTACATCGCTCGCGACCCGCAGGTGCCCATAGTGGACGGGATTAAAACTCCCGCCCATGATCCCAAGGTGTCGATTAGCGGCGGATATGCCCATCACCCAGAACAACATATTTTTGGCTGGTAAGCCCCTCGAGNCCAACCGGCCCTCGGGCGTGGATTTTATCCGTGGAAATCCCGATCTCAGCGCCCAAACCGTACTCGAACCCATCAGCAAATCGTGTTGAGGTGTTAACCATGACGGAACTTGAGTCGACCGCTCGAAGAAATCGCATGGCACTGCTGTGACACTGGGTGACGATGCCATCCGTGTGGCCTGAACCAAACCGCGCGATATGATCTACAGCCGCATCGAAATCATCGACAACCTTGATAGACAGGATGGGGGCCAAATACTCCGTAGCCCAGTCCTCTTCAGAGGCCGGGGCACAATTATCGCCCAATAAGGCGACCGTTTGCTGACAACCGCGAAGCGCCACTCCCTTCTCCATTAAGCACGTTGCTAGATCAGGAAGCAGCGATTTCACATCACTGTCTATCAGCAGTGACTCCATGGTATTACAGGTCCCATAGCGATGTGTTTTCGCATTAACCGCAAGCTCAATCGCCATCGCCGGATCGGCGTCATTGTGAATGTACAAGTGACAAATACCATCCAGGTGCTTCAGTACCGGGACAGTTGCATCGATTGCGACGCGCTCGATTAATCCCTTACCGCCGCGAGGAACAACCATATCCACCAGGCCAGTGAGCTTCACCATCGCGGACACGGCCTCTCGATCGGGGGTGTCCAGAACTTGAACTGCCTGCGCCGGCAAGCCAGCTTGCTCAAGGCCAGCCTGAATGCAGGTTGCCAATACGAGATTAGAACGCAGCGCCTCTGAGCCCCCGCGCAGTAATACGGCATTTCCCGACTTCAAACAGAGACTTGCGGCGTCAATAGTCACATTAGGACGGGATTCATAGATGATTCCGATAAGGCCTAAGGGGACGCGCATCTTTCCGACCTGGATACCTGACGCCATCGACTTCAGGCCTTCAATACCACCAATTGGATCTGGTAATGCCTGAACGATTGAAAGCGATTCGAGCATGCCATCCACGCGGGCATCAGTCAGTTCAAGACGATCAATTAACGCCGTATCCAGCCCCGAGTCGCGAGCCGCGGACAGGTCTCGCGCATTGGCGTCAAGGAGTGAACGTCGCTCACTCTGAATATTTGCGGCGATAGCCCGTAACGCCTCATTGCGAACAGACACCGGCGAGTTCGCCACAACCGTCGAGGCCTGTTTTGCAGACATGGCAAGGTTTTTAACGTACTGCTGAACCGACAATGATATGACTCCCTGAAGTGAGCGCCGAAGTATACGCTAAGAGGCTAAAACATTGTTGACAATGGTTCTCATTAACATTACCGTTCTCATATGTATGTATGTATTTGTAAAGGTGTTACTGATAGTGCGATCCGCGAGCAGGTCGCCGCTGGCGCGCGCTCGCTCGCCGAAGTCAGCCGTGCGACAGGTTGCTCTACTCAGTGCGGTAAGTGCTCCTGCTTTGCCGAGTCGCTGGTTAGCGAGGCACTTAATCGGGGTGTGCAAATACAGGCAGCTCGCAGCGCATAAATGCGATTGCGGTTGCGAATCGTTACCATTATCTTTTCTTTAAAAAACAATAAGTTACGCTTTTTTTAGTCTGCGTTTCGCGGTATCCTCTGTTGTAATATCAACAGGCCAGGATTATCCGTGATGAAAGGCAACCCAGACGTCATCAGTTATCTGAACAAAATTCTGTACAACGAACTTGTCGCCATTAACCAATACTTCTTGCACGCCAAGATGTACAAGGACATGGGGCTTACCGAACTCGCCGAGCACGAGTATCACGAGTCTATCGATGAAATGAAGCACGCCGATGAACTGGTCGAGCGTATTTTATTTTTAGAGGGCATTCCCAACCTGCAGGACTTGGGGAAGCTTCGGATTGGTGAGACTCCTCGTGAAATGCTGGAGTGTGACCTTCAGCTAGAACACGTGGCGCACGAGGATCTCAAGGCAACCGTGAAGTGCTGCGAGGATGTCGGCGACTATGTGTCTCGTGATCTGGCAAAGCGTATTCTCGATGCCGAGGAAGAGCACATTGACTGGCTCGAGACTCAGCTATCGCTTATGGATCGCGTCGGGGAACAGAACTATCTTCAGACCGCGATGAANACCGTCAAGCCAAGCGAAGGTAGCTAAGAGGATAAAATCGTGGCCCGAGTTTAAGACTCGGAGCCACCTTCACCCACGATAAGCTCTCGTAACTCGCCAGTTTCGTCCATATCGCAGACGATATCGCAGCCGCCAACGAGCTCGCCATCAACCCAGAGTTGCGGGAAGGTGGGCCAGTTACCATACGTCGGCAAGTTCGCCCGAATTTCAGGATTGCTTAACACATCAACATAGGCAAATTTCTGACCACACCCCATGAGCGCCTGAACTGTTCGCGCCGAAAAACCGCACTGCGGCTGGTTTGGGGAGCCTTTCATGTACAGGATCACACGATTGTTCTCGATCTGATCCTTAATGGTCTCCATAATATCCATTGCTAATCTCCGCACCCTGTTGAGCTTTAGTTGAATCGTTCGCGAANNAGAGTTTATCAGAAGCCATGCGTGGTAAGTCTTAAAATCGGCAATAAAAGGTAGTAGTAATAGTCATGTCAGCCATTATGCCCACATACGGTCGATTACCCGTGACATTTGCATCGGGGGCAGGCGCCTACCTCACCGACCAGAAGGGTGAGCAGTATCTCGATGCGTTGTCCGGCATTGCCGTGACCAACCTCGGTCATTCTCACCCCAATGTGACTCGAGCTGTCACCGAACAAGCTCAAAGCCTGCTCCATACATCCAACCTTTACGGTATTGCGCAACAAGAGCGATTGGCCGCGGAACTCAATCAGCTCACGGGCATGCAGAGCATCTTCTTCTGTAACTCGGGTGCAGAGGCAAACGAGACTGCCATAAAAATGGCGCGCCGCCACGGCCACAATAAAGGGATCACCCAACCTCAGATTATTGTTTTGGAGGGCGCATTCCACGGGCGGACCATGGGCGCGTTGTCAGCAACGGGAAGTCCGACCATTCAAGCGGCCTTCAAACCACTCCTCCCCGGCTTTATTAGAATCGCGAGAGATGACGTCGACGCCTTGGAGACACTGGCCACGACGCGCGATGACATTGTNGCAATTCACCTGGAGCCCGTGCAGGGTGAGAGCGGAATACACCCGCTCGATACCGGTTTTTTAAAGCGTGCCCGAGAGCTGTGTGACCAGGAGGATTGGCTACTCAGTTTTGATGAGGTGCAGTCGGGGAACGGGCGATGCGGTGCCCTCTATGTCTTTCAACGCCTGGGGATCACCCCCGACGTAGTAGCCACCGCGAAGGGCCTTGGAAACGGGCTGCCCATTGGCGCTTGCATGGCCCGAGGGCGCGCAAGCGATTTGCTCGTTGCAGGTGACCACGGGACGACCTACGGTGGCAATCCCATCTGTTGCGCTGCAGCCAGCGCCGTCGTTAACACCCTGAGTGCCGATCAGCTTTGGGATCGAGCAGACATCATCCGCTTGGCCATTTTTGAAGGCTTGGATTCGGAGATTGCCGATGGCGGCCTGATTCGCGATCGACGCGGTGTGGGCCTTATGATCGGCATCGAACCAACCGTTCCCACGCAGAATGTAGTTAAAATGGCACTCGATCGACATCTGTTAATCAATGTTGCCGGAGGCAACACCGTCCGGCTGCTGCCCCCATTAGTCATGAGCACGGATGACGCGAGACTCGTCGGCGCTACCGTCGCGGACATACTGAATTCACTCAGAGACGCCTAAACCTTGGGATACTAGGATCGACGTATGAACATGCCCCGCCACTTTCTAACACTCAACGACCTCTCCCGGGATGAGCTGCTTGCCGTGCTTGCGCGGGCATCAGAGCTCAAGCAGTTACAGCGGGCCGGAGTGCCCCACGCATCACTGGCGGGCAAGGTGATGGCAATGATCTTTGCCAAGGCGTCGACGCGAACGCGTGTCTCCTTCGAGGCCGGGATGACCCAACTTGGTGGCAGCGCCATGTTTCTCTCATCTAGCACCACGCAAATGGGCCGTGGCGAACCCATTGAGGATACGGCAAGGGTCATATCGTCAATGGTGGATATCGTGATGATCCGGACATTTGCTCACGACGACGTCCACACCTTTGCGGCGAACTCGAGTGTACCCGTCATCAACGCGCTCACGGATGACTATCACCCCTGCCAGCTGCTCGCCGATATGCAAACTTGGTTCGAACATCGTGGTGATATGCGGGGAAAAACGGCGTGCTGGCTTGGCGATGGTAACAACATGTGTCACTCCTACATCAATGCAGCAAAATTGCTTGGCTTTAACTTGCGCATAGCCTGCCCTGAGGGTTATGAACCCTCCCCTGCTATTGTTGCCGCCGCGGGAGATGCAGTCACGATCGAGCCCGATCCAAAAATCGCTGTGGCAGGTGCGCACCTGCTTGTCACCGATGTCTGGGCGTCTATGGGGCAGGAAGCCGAGGCCAACGAGCGCCATTCAGCATTAGAGGCCTATCAACTCAATCGTGAGCTTCTAGACCTCGCAGATGATGAAGCAATTTACCTTCACTGCCTTCCGGCGCATCGCGGTGAGGAAATCACTGCAGATCTGATGGATGACCCTAACTCAGTCATCTGGGACGAGGCGGAAAACCGGCTCCATGCGCAGAAGGCGCTGGTAGAGTTTCTACTGAGCTAATCACACTATTTTCTGCCTTAAGCGCTAGCCCTTTGAGTGCCCGTACGCGGTCAATTTATTGCATTGATGTGACATGCCAATCTCATCATTGTGAGTTATTTCGAAACCATACTCAGCACCCCATGTAGTTAGTGAGTGCTAACTTTCTAAATCGCCACATCTTATCCACAAGAAATCCGCCGCCTTTTGGGCTTGCATTCAACCCTATACCGCCCTATCTTGGGTCCAGAATACGATGCAACCCCAAGATATGGTGACAAGGATGATAAAAAACACCATCTGATGGAACGGTTGCAAACCCATGAAAAGATGAGTTGAAGGTGAAAATAGAATGCAGACAGGCAGTGAATCAGTAAGCAATCCAGCGTCCGCAACCCCCCCGATTTCTGGCACTCCCAGCCAAACACGTATTGCCGCCACCGCACCCGGGCAGATGCGAGTGATTAAGCGTAACGGGACCGTAGTGCCATTTGAGGACAGCAAAATATCAGTGGCCATCACCAAGGCGTTTCTCGCTGTCGAAGGTGGCACAGCAGCAGCGAGTACTCGCATCCACGAGACAGTTGCAAAGCTGACTGAGCAAGTAGTGAGTACATTCAAGCGCCGCATGCCCTCGGGTGGCACCATTCACATAGAAGACATTCAGGATCAGGTTGAACTGGCTCTAATGCGTGCTGGTGAGCATTTGATCGCGCGTGACTACGTCATTTACCGCGAGTCGCGACGTCAGGCACGTGTTGAGAAAGAAGCGCTATCACCCGAGTCGGAGGCAGCCGCTGGTGCCATTAACGTGGTGGATGCGAACGGTAATGCCAAGCCGCTTGATATCGAGCGTATTCGCACCATCGTTGCCGAGGCCTGTATGGACCTGGCTGACGTCAGCGAAGCGGCCATTATTGATGAAGCGCTGAAGAACCTTTACGACGGCGTGACAGAGCACGAGTTAAGTACCTCGCTTGTGATCACCGCGCGGACAATGATCGAGCAGGAACCTAATTACTCNAGTGCGGCCGCTCGTCTCTTACTCGATAATCTGCGCGCAGAGGGACTGAGCTTCCTCAATGTTGCAGACTCAGCGACCCAAGGGGATATGACTACCTACTATCCTCAGGCACTTAAGTCGTTCATTAGCCGTGGTATCGAACTAGAGTTATTGGCACCTAACCTTGCTGAGTACGACCTCGACATGCTAGGTGAGGCACTGCTGCCCGAGCGAGACCTTCAGTTCAGCTACTTAGGACTACAGACACTGTATGACCGCTATTTCATCCATAGCAATGAGACGCGCTTTGAGCTACCGCAGCTATTTTTCATGCGCGTCGCCATGGGACTTGCAACCCGAGAGGAAGATAAGAACGCGAGAGCTATTGAGTTCTATCAGCTGCTCTCATCGTTTGATTACATGAGCTCGACGCCTACCCTGTTTAACGCGGGCACATTGCGACCTCAGCTGAGCTCGTGCTACCTGACAACCGTTCCGGACGACTTGCATGGTATTTACGGTGCAATCCAGGACAACGCCATGCTGTCGAAGTTTGCGGGCGGCCTAGGAAACGACTGGACACCGGTTCGTGCTCTTGGCGCCTACATTAAAGGCACTAACGGTAAGAGCCAAGGCGTTGTCCCATTCCTTAAAGTGGTCAACGATACAGCCGTTGCCGTGAACCAGGGCGGCAAGCGTAAAGGCGCGGTCTGTGCCTATCTCGAAACATGGCACATGGACATTGAAGAGTTCCTAGAGCTCCGCAAAAACACCGGAGACGACCGTCGTCGGACCCATGATATGAACACAGCGAACTGG
Source organism: Halieaceae bacterium (assembly GCA_002691565.1). GTDB lineage: Bacteria > Pseudomonadota > Gammaproteobacteria > Pseudomonadales > Halieaceae > Luminiphilus. The sequence goes on along the minus strand of NZIH01000044.1, from coordinate 19,856 downwards.
GTGCCCGATCTCTTCATGAAGCGCGTATTCGAAGATGGCGACTGGACCCTCTTCTCTCCCAACGATGTGCCAGACCTCCACGATCTGTATGGAACCGCATTCGAGGAGCGTTACAACCAGTACGAAGAGCAGGTTAGAAATGGTGAGCTAAAGCTCCACAAGACACTGAAAGCACAGGCATTGTGGCGAAAAATGCTCGGTATGATCTTTGAGACAGGTCACCCTTGGATCACGTTCAAGGATCCTTGCAACATCCGATCTCCCCAACAGCACGTGGGTGTCGTTCACTCATCGAATCTGTGCACCGAGATCACCTTGAACACCAGCAAAGACGAAATCGCTGTCTGTAACCTCGGTTCGGTCAATCTGCCGCAACATATCGAAAACGGCGAGTTGAATATCGACAAGCTACGCAAAACGGTGACCACCGCCATTCGCATGCTCGATAACGTCATTGACATTAACTACTACTCCGTCGATACGTCAGAGAACTCCAATATGAAGCATCGGCCCATCGGTCTCGGCCTCATGGGTTTTCAGGACGCGCTGTACAAAGTCGACGTGTCCTATGCATCGGATGAAGCTGTGACGTTTGCCGATCAGACAATGGAAGCGATTAGCTACTTTGCTATCAACGCATCAACTGACCTCGCCGCTGAGCGTGGCGCTTACTCAAGCTACGACGGGTCGCTATGGAGTCAGGGTATTTTCCCGATCGATTCGTTGAACATGCTGATCGAGCAGCGGGGCACGGACTACATCGCAGTCAATCAAGACAGCACCATGGATTGGGACGCGCTGAGAAGCAAGGTCTCTGAGCAAGGCATGCGCAACTCGAATGTTATGGCCATCGCACCAACGGCAACCATTGCCAATATTACGGGTGTATCTCAATCCATTGAGCCGACTTATCAGAACCTCTATGTGAAGTCGAACCTGTCGGGTGAGTTTACTGTTGTCAATCCACACCTGGTTCGTGACCTCAAAGAACGCGGACTATGGGACAAGGTCATGGTCAACGACCTCAAGTACTACGACGGAAGCGTTCAAGCCATTGACCGCATTCCGGCCGATCTCAAGGCGAAATATGCAACAGCATTTGAGGTTGAGCCACGCTGGTTAGTCGATGCTGCTAGCCGACGGCAGAAGTGGATCGACCAAGCTCAATCACTGAACTTGTACATTAACAATGCCAGTGGAAAGAAGTTGGACGTGACCTATCGTATGGCTTGGTATAGCGGCCTGAAAACAACATACTATCTGCGATCGCTCGCAGCGACNGGCACTGAGAAGTCCACGGTCAATACCGGTCAACTTAATGCCGTAGCGCAGCAAGCGGCAGCTGCAGAGCCTGTGCAACCTGCGCCGGTTCCCGCGGCCTGTTCGCTTGACGATCCAGATTGTGAAGCTTGTCAGTAACCAAATAAGTTAAAGGAGTTAACNATGCTTAATTGGGATGATTACAACGTAGCCGAGGGCGATGCGCCCGTTTCGGCGCCACAGCAACAAGCACCAGTTCAACCCGAAGTGGTCAATAAANCGCTTGAAACACTGAGCGAGCAGGAAGCGGCTGCTACNCCATCGACGAATCAGGTAGAAGCGGCGACTGCGGCCGTAGCTAACATTGATCTAGCACCGGGTCTTGAGGAGCTGGAGATGGGTGCATCGCGCATTTCGGTAGACGAAAAGGCGATGATTAATTGCCGCGCAGATCTCAACCAGCTGGTGCCGTTCAAGTACGACTGGGCATGGCAGAAGTATCTCGATGGCTGCGCGAACCACTGGATGCCGCAGGAAATCAACATGACGGCTGATGTGGCGACCTGGAAGAGCGAAGACGGCCTGACCGATGATGAGCGCCGCATTGTCATGCGATCGCTGGGCTACTTCTCAACCGCTGACTCACTCGTTGCGAATAACTTNGTTTTGGGTATTTATCGACTCATTACCAACCCAGAGTGCCGCCAGTACCTCCTGCGTCAGGCATTCGAGGAAGCGATCCACACGCACGCTTATCAGTACTGCATTGAGTCACTGGGTATGGACGAGGGTGAAGTCTTTAACATGTACCGAGAGGTGCCGTCCGTCGCGAAGAAGGCCTCATGGTCACTGAACAAGACCCAAGCGCTCTCAGACCCTAACTTCAAAACGGGTACCGTTGAGGACGACCAGCAGGTCTTGCGAAATCTTATCGGCTTCTACGGCGTTACCGAGGGTATTTTCTTCTACTGCGGCTTTACGCAAATTCTCTCGATGGGTCGTCGCAACAAGATGACCGGGGTTGCAGAGCAGTTCCAGTACATCCTTAGAGACGAGTCGATGCACCTCAACTTCGGCATCGACGTGATCAATCAGATCAAGCTTGAGAATCCGCATTTGTGGACTGAGGAATTCCAGCAGGAAGCCATTCAGATGATTCTTGAAGGTACGGCGCTGGAAATCGAATATGCTCGCGACACAATGCCACGTGGTGTACTCGGAATGAATGCGAGCATGATGGAAGAGTACCTGCAGTTCATTGCCAACCGTCGTCTGACTCAGCTAGGGCTGCCCGAGCAGTTCCCAGGGGCTCAGAATCCATTCCCGTGGATGTCAGAGATTATGGATCTACGGAAGGAGAAGAACTTCTTCGAGACCCGTGTTATTGAGTACCAGACAGGTGGTGCACTCAACTGGGACTAATCTATTACGAGACATGAAAAAGCCCCGCACCCGCGGGGCTTTTTTTATTAATAGATCCTCTGTTACACAACGCTTGTGCAGCAAAGAGGCAAAATATCCGCTCTCCTAACTAACCTCACGTCAAATCGCATCTTGCTGGAAAATCGACAACACGTAAGCTTGATAGCCAAGCCCGTTGATGTCGATTTTATGATGTCTCGCGTCGCGGATTTGATCAGGCGTCAACTCGCGGCCTAGATAAATTTATCCGCTAGTACGCTGGGTCAACCTACGGTAAGTGCCCATCTGCCAACTGAAAACGGTACCGCGGCAGCGCTTCCATAATCGCTCTGCCGTATCGCTTAGTCATGATACGTCGATCCAGTAAGGTAATAACGCCCTCATCTGTCTCTGTCCGCAGCAACCGACCGCAGGCTTGCAGTAATCGAAGAGAGGCCGAGGGTACCGTCAGCTCCATAAAAGGATTGCGACCCGCCGCCTCAAGAAGCTCTGCGTGCGCAGCATCAATGGGATCATCGGGAGCGGCAAACGGTAGCTTGGCAATGATGACATGACTGCAGTAGTCACCCGGTAGATCCACGCCCTCAGCGAAGCTTGCTAGCCCGAATATGATCGACGACTCACCACGATCGATACGCCTGCGATGCTCCTGCAATATCTCGGCTTTGCTCATCTGCCCCTGAACGAGTAGCCGTGACTCGAAAGTTGTCTCGAGCGCCTCAACCAACTCCTGAAGCTGTCGCTTCGAACTAAACAGGACCAACGTGCCACGGTGCTGCTCCAACAAGTTAGGGAACATATCGATCAACTCGTCCGTATGGGCAGCTGGGTCACTTGGATCCGACGTCATAACCGGCACGACAAATCGGCCACGAGATGCCTCAAACGGACTTTCAACCCGCGCTAATTTAGTATCGCTCGGTAAGCCAGTCTGTTGCATTAAGTGATCAAACGATCCCAGCGCGGTCAGTGTCGCTGACGTCATCACTGCCCCAGCAACACGCTCCCAGACATGCTCAGATAAGATGTCTCGTGCATAAATGGGGCTGGCGTAGCACTCGATCGAGCTTTCATCACCGTAGTGCCGCATCCATCTTGCCCAGGGCGTGCTCGACTCTTCATCNGATGAGGCATAGCTGTCCCAAAGCGCAATCTGACCCTCGGCGCGTGCCAGTATGACTTGCAAGTCATTGAGATTGCTCTCCCAAANCTCCCGTTGATCTGCATCGCCCTCTTCTACCAATGCCTCGATCAAACCGAGTACCGGAGAGAGCTTCTGGCGCTGCAGGCGCCATAGATCTCGAAGTGAGCGCGACGCATCGCGCAGCGCTTCATCAACAACACCAAAGGGAAACCGCAGATCAGCGCGATCATCCTTACGTCCGCTCAATGCATTCCAACACAGTGCATAGGTATCGCGGCTCGCTTGTATTAGGTCATCCGTGCTGATGGANAGTGCCGACAAAGCTTCGGGACGCACCTCGTACTCGATTAATAACTCCCGTTTAGCGTCCAACCACTGCTGGGTCTCTGACAGATTGTTGTACGTCCGCCCACTACGAGAAAAACACGCAAAGTGCTCCAGACATTTTTCTGCTAACTGGTGCCCCTCGTCGAATATGTAGTAGCTCTCCTCGGGTTCGGAGAGAATTCGACCCCCTCCCAATCTAAAATCTGCCAACACCAAGTCATGGTTGGTGACAATGATGTCGGTATCTTCAAGCCCCTCACGGGCACGAAAAAAGCTGCAGCCCGTGATGTGCGGACAACGACGACCCAAGCATTGCGAGTGATCGGTGGTCACTGATCGAATAACGCCGACATCCAGCGCCTGTGGCCACGCGTCTAAGTCGCCGTCCCATGAGTCGTCGCTGACTGCCGTCAACATGGCGTCGTAAGTTCGCTGCACCTCCTCGCCTTCAGGAAGCGCGACTTCATCGGGGTACATCGACAGCATGGATGATTCCGCGTAGCCCTGAATCAACTGATCGAGCTTATATAAGCAGAGATACCGACTGCGTCCCTTAGCCAACTGATAGGTAAAATTGATGCCACTGTGCCGCTTGATCTCAGGAAGGTCTTTGAAGATCAGCTGCTCCTGCAAAGCAACCGTGGCCGTGGCGATAACCAGCTTTTTTGACTGCGCCTTTGCCACAGGTAAGCCCGCGATGATGTAAGCAATTGTCTTGCCGGTACCGGTACCTGCTTCGATTGCCAGGAACGGGGGGGTATCCGGATCGCCTAATGCGTTGGCGACCTCGGCGATCATTTGACGCTGACCCCATCTGGGCTTTAGGTCTTTGGCCTCTGTCAGCGCGAAAAAAGCCGCTCTGATTTCATCTCTAATGGCATCAGCTAACAAGGATGCTTACACCCTTTCCTTATAGGCCAGCCAATTCAGAACAGGTCTAGCGTACATTTTGAGCGCTTGCTGACGTTCTTCTTCGGGCAGTTCATCAAACCGAGCGAGGAAAGCTGATCGAGTAATGCTTGAGGTCGCCGCGTCGCAATCGGATGTGTCAATCGCATGGCCAAGCGCCTCGCACGCCCAAAAATTGGTTTTAAAGAGTCGATAATTAGCCACCATCGCATCGTCTATGGCCGAAACGGCATCGGGAACTGGCAATGATGGCTGGTTTAGGAGTGTCCCGAAATGGATGTGGACGTGGCCTTTTTGTCCCTGAATGCCTTGCGCGATACTTCCTAGATCTTCAAAGGGAGCCTTTTCGTACCCAGCTCCGTACGCCAACTCTCGAGCTTTCAATACATCACATGGGTCAATCTCGTAAGAGATGGTCAGCGGCACTATGTTTAGTTTGCCCAATACGTCGTCTGGGGACTCGGTTGACTTATCTCGCGACAAGCTCAACATTTTTAGAACGGCTGCTTCTGTTCGGTCATCACCGTCCTTCGCTCGGCCCTCGCGCTGTGCGATCCATAGAGGCCCCTGATTTTCAACAATGGCATCGCGCATGAAATTAGCTAATTGCTTGGACGCCGCGAGCTGTTGCTTCGGACCGCTCAAGCTCCGCTTCACTATGAAACTTTTATTGATACGCATCAGGTGAGACACCCACGGCTTCTGCAAAAGATTATCGCCGATAGCCACCTGCGCCGTACGATGACCTTCAACAACCAAGACACTGTTGGCGTACGCAGAATCCATGACAATATCGCGATGATTACTGATGAACAGATACGAAGCTTCGGAATCTAGTTGTTCGATACCTGAATAAGAAAAGTACGAGGTCGCCTCTACCACGCGATCGAGACGCGGCTTCACCAGCGCCTGAAACCTATCAATCGTATTAACACCTGACAATTGTGACTTCATGTAGCGTCGCGCAAACAGGCGCGTAAGCCTTGGCATCCACTTGGCAATGCGATTGCCTCGCAAAGCGATCAAGGTGTCTATAAATTCGTTGTCCGATAGCAGGGTATCCACCACTGCACTTACCTCATGATCACGGTAAGGTCGAATATCGTTGTAAAGATCTGTCATTGCTAAAAACGCTAGTTTGTTAAGCGGTCATCATCGAAAACATCACGGGCTTTAGTAGCTGCATCATATTAACCGTGAAGAATCCGACTATTACCTCATAAATGCTTCGTTACGGCCCGCAATCTGGTAGCATCGCGCCCCGTCGTGAACCCTACCTGTGGAGAGGAAGAGATGGAAGCGTACAGCGCGTATTTGATGTTTTTGGGGGTGTCCTGTTTGCTGGTCAGCTGGGGACTATTACTCATCACTGCGTGGCAGGAAGACTATGCCTGGGGAATGTTTTCACTACTGTTGCCACCGGTGGGCTACGGGTATGCACTGTTCCGGTTGGATGCAGCGAAAGAGACACTGCTACTGGCTGCGATCGGGTGGCTTTTAGTGATTCTAGGGCTCTAAGATAGACATTGTTACTTTCTGGGCGCTGAGCGGTTGACATCAACTCCGACGTCACCCAATATCGGCGCCCTTTAAAATCTGGAGAGAATTCGTGGCGAACTCACCACAAGCTCGTAAAAGAGCAAAGCAGAACGACAAGCAACGTGCACACAACGCAAGCCTCCGCTCACTCGTTCGCACTAAGATGAAACAGGTACTCGCGGCTGTTAATGCCGGTGAGCACGGACCAGCACAGGAAGCTTACAACGCTGCCGTCCCCGTCATCGATCGTATGGCAAACAAAGGCATCATCAAGAAGAACAAAGCGGCACGCCACAAGAGTCGTCTTAACGCCAAAGTGAAGGCACTCGCTGCGAGCTAAAACTCAGGCCGCCATCCAGCGGCTTGATTGTGAATATTCTACGCTAGTTTCACATCGCTCCTCGGAGCGACCTTGTTAAACTAGGGTCATGCCGAAGTACCCCACCAACGATGATAGCTACCGTTTTCTGTTTGAAAACGCGGACATCCGTGGGGAAACCGTTATCCTCGATAACGTCCTGAAGGACCTTCTAGCAACCCACGAGTACGGGCCCGGTGTTCAAAAACTACTGGGAGAATTCGCGGCTGCNACAGTCGTCATTTCGAACAATTTGAAATTCGACGGCAAAGTAGTGCTGCAAGGTCGAGGCGACGGTCCGATTTCGCTNATTATGGTTGAGTGCTCAAGCGACGGACATATCCGAGGCATTGCTCGCGGTGCACTGGATGCGCCCGAAGGATCGTTGAGAACCCACCTGGCAGAGGGTGTGTTAACGCTCACGATCGAACCTGAGATTGGGCAGCGTTATCAGGGCATTATCGCTATACAACGCGATGAATTAGCCGACGTACTCAGTGACTACTTTGCTCAAAGTGAACAGCTTGCCACCAAGTTTTGGCTATCAACACGAGCTGGGGCTTCCGCTGGTTTAATGCTACAGCAGCTACCAAAACAATNAGTAACAAGTGAAGAAGCGCGCCTCGATCAATGGCAAACCCTATGTGCGTTAGCCGATACGATGACCCCGGATGAACTGCTCGACACCGAAACCGATCGACTCCTGTTCAGACTNTTCAACGAATGGGACGTTAAGCGTTTTNAACCAAAGCGTATCCGCTTTTCCTGTAATTGTTCGCGAGATCGCAGTTTGAATGCGATCCGTTTACTACCTGACCATGAGATCACCGAGCTCTTTGAGGAGCAACAAACGGTGACGATGAATTGCGAAATGTGCGGCGAAAGCTATCACTTTACGCGTAACGATGTAGATCAATCAGAGGAGCCTACGATCCACTGATTGGTTAACTGTACCTCCACACTCACACTGGAAGCACACGCCAATGACAGTTGAACAGAGTGCCAAAGCACCGATTAAACACACTGACAACACNGCAGCCCAACTTATTGAGATGGCACTAGACCGGAAAGAGGGTTGNTTGACAGATACAGGCGCGCTTCGCGTCGAGACGGGGCATAGGACGGGCAGATCCCCGGCGGATCGATTTATCGTNCGAGAGCCCTCGAGCGAGGACGCGATTGAATGGGGCAGCGTAAATCGCGAGTTCAATGCGNCTACCTTTGATGCGTTGTGGGATCGTGTAAAAGCGCACCTCGCCACAGGTGAACAATGGGTTCAGCACCTCCATGTGGGTGAGCACCATGACCACTACTTACCAGTGAAAGTCATGACTGGAACCGCCTGGCAAGGCCTGTTTGGTCGTAATATGTTTATTCGACCAGAGAACTANAACCCCTCGGAAAAGCCCGAGTGGCAGATCATGAACGTCGCNGATTTCGTTTGCGACCCCGAGCGCGACGGAACGAANTCGGACGGCACCGTCATCATCAACTTTGGCCAACGAAAAGTGCTTATCGCAGGCATGCGTTATGCCGGTGAAATGAAAAAAGCGATGTTCTCTGTACAGAACTTTCTCCTCCCCGAGAAAGACGTGCTTCCCATGCACTGCTCAGCGAANATCGGTGATGAAGGCGATACGACCCTGTTCTTTGGGCTGTCTGGAACCGGAAAAACCACGCTATCGGCTGATCCGGCGCGTTATCTAATNGGCGACGATGAGCACGGCTGGACTCAGGGTTCTGTCTTTAATATCGAGGGTGGTTGCTACGCAAAGACCATCGACTTAAGTCAGAAGAACGAACCGATTATTTGGGACGCCATCCGCTTCGGCGCAATCGTCGAAAACGTAACGCTTAATGAGGCAAGACAAGCCGACTACTCAGATACAACGCTGACCGAGAATGGACGCTGCTGCTACCCGCTCTATCACGTAGAGAAGCGGTCGGCTACCAACATGGGTGGTGAGCCCAAGTGTGTCATCTTCCTGACCTGTGACGTTTCCGGTGTCCTTCCACCCGTCAGCCTACTTTCCAAAGAGGCGGCAGCGTTNCACTTCCTATCGGGCTATACGGCTCGCGTTGGCTCCACCGAGCTTGGAGCCGAAGCCGGTATTCATCCAACGTTTAGTACCTGCTTCGGTGCACCGTTNATGCCTCGCCCCGCTCAGGACTANGCGGATCTCCTGATGAAGCGCATTGAAGATTTCGGATCCCAGGTCTACCTCATTAACACAGGCTGGACCGGCGGCTCGGGCGGCGCTGAGGGCAAGGGCAACCGCTTCCCAATTCCGGTGACGCGCGCCGTGGTTGCCGCAGCGCAAAGCGGCGCCCTGCTTAACGTTGAGACAAAGCACATAGACTCACTGAATCTGGACTTCCCGGTCAGCATTCCTGGTGTCGCGGACGAATACATCAACCCCAAGACTAGCTGGGGAGATGATGCNGCGTACGAGGCGCAGGCGCAGAAACTTGCGACGCTGTTCAAGGACAATATCGCGAAATTCGATGTCAGTAATGACATTGTTGCNGCGGGGCCACGGTTGTAGCAACGACCAGCGCTTCAAACATAAAAGGGGCGATCGCCCCTTTTTTTTTGCGTCATCNTTTATTCGTGACTGCGCCGCACGATNCTCTNTGTTAGACCANGGGTGGTGTTACATCCCTATCACTTCGCTCTATCTCACGTTTTGTGAGCAGCGTCAGATACTTACCTACATCGTCGCCTAACAGATACAAAGCGGGAACCAATACGAGCGTTACGCCTGTAGCAAACATGACCCCAAAGGATAGTGACACCACCATGGGAATCAGGAACTGAGCCTGAACACTCGTTTCCAGCATGATGGGTACAAGACCTACGAAGGTCGTCACGGAGGTCAGGANAATCGGCCTGAACCGATCGGTCGCACCCTGCAGCAGAGCGTCTANCAGGTCCATGCCCTCATCTCGAAGGTTATTAATCCGATCTATCAGCACCAGGTTGTCATTGACCACAACCCCAGCACAGGCGATGACCCCCATGATGGAGAACATACTCACCTGCCAGCCCAGCAACCAATGACCAAAAATTGCACCCATCAACCCAAAAGGTACCGCNGTTAAAACCAAAAATGGCTGCCAATAGGATTTGAATGCAATAGCCATAAGACCAAAGATGACGAGCATCGACAGTGAGCCCATGTAGACCATAGCCTGTTGAAACTCGATCTCTTCCTGCAGCTCGCCATCCATATTGATGGTTAACCCGGGNTAGCGCTGCAGCCATACGGGCCCGTCGTTTCTNAGTACNGACTCGACAATGCCTCTAGGGGGAGCTCCGTCTTCAGCCACGTCGGCACTGACCTCCAGNGTCCTCAGACGATCCAGTCGCTCGATCGACTGGTAACCCGTTTCGACTCGGTAGGTAGCCACTGTCGAGAAAGGAACCTCAGCACCGTCGCGTGTTCTTATGTACATGGAGTTGATGTTGGCGATCGCTCGACGCTCTGATTCCGGATATCGAATCATTACACGCACATCCTCTCCGTCCCGAGGTATCCGCTGGACCTCCTCGCCGTAGAAGGCCTGACGTATCTGTTTAGCGACGTCAGAAAGTGTGATGCCCAGAGCTTCAGCGGCCGGCTTTAACGAAAGCACAAGCTCTTCAAGGGGTGCGTCAAAACTGTCAGAGATGTCAAAGACACCCGGATACCGCTCGAGTGCAGCACGCACGTCCTGCGAAAGCACCTCAAGATCAGAAATGCTGTCTGACGCAAATAAGAGAGAAATAGGCTTGCCCGGATCGCGAATGGTGTAATCAAAACGCACGTCCTTTGCCTGAGACAAATCACCGAGACTCTGACGTAAGCGTTTAGTCATTTCTTCTGTATCGAGATCATCACTCACGGTCTGCACCAGCAGATCGACTTTGTTAGCGCCGGCAACGCCCAAAATATTGTCTATCGCTGGCGTCTGCTGGTAGCGAGACTGACTGTTGTAATCCGTCTTGATAGCCTCTGCTGCAGTGACTAATCGATCACGCATAGCTTGCGAATCAGCAAAAGCCCCTCCTTGAGGAAGCTCGACAGTGCCAACGACAAAATCTGAATTCACACGTGGGAAGAAGGCGCTTTTTAAATAACCGCCACCGAAAAGCGCCAAACTCAAACACAGTAAGACCAGAAAGAACCCACCAACGGAGGCATGATTTCGCAAGCACTTCTCAAGGAACGGTCGATAGCGCTCATTAGCGAACCGAGCCAGCCAACCGGCACATGCCATGCGAGTGCGTGTTAACCAACCGGAGTCAGGTATCGCTGGTTCAGGTTTCATGTGCGCCAAATGCGAGGGAAGAATAAGCAAGCTCTCGATCAAGGAAAACGCGAGAGCAAGGCAAACAACGACAGGGATACCTTTTGATGCGGGTCCCCATTCGCCCGGCAGAAAGAACATCGGAGCGAAGAACACCATTGTACTGATCACGGCAAACACCACGGGCTTCACCACTTGGCGTGTTCCCACCAAGGCACCGTGGACACCGCTCAAACCTCTCGATTGCGCCGAATGCACGGACTCACCCACAATAATCGCATCATCAACAACGATGCCGAGTGTAAGCAAAAAGGCGAATAGGCTGATCATGTTCAACCCTTGCCCGGTGTAGGGTAATAGGAAGAGTGTCCCCATGTAGGCGACCACGATCCCTACAGACACCCAGAACGCCAGCATGGGACGCAGAAATAGCATAAGCACGATAATCACAAGCACCAGGCCACCGAGCCCGTTGCTGACTAGCGTTCGAACACGCTCTTTAAATGACTTTGATGGATCCTGCCAGAATTCGAGCGAAATACCCTCTGGTAACGATAGTTCGCGCTCTGCAACCCAAGCCTTGACGGTATTAGTCGTGAGGATAACGTCTGGCGATGTCGTGACATAGACATTAAGGCCAAGCGATCGCTTGCCGTTGAACTCGATATCTACATCGATATCTTCAAAGGTATCTCTCACGGTCGAGACATCACTTAGCAGCAGTTCCTGCCCTGAAACATCACTTCGCAATACAATCGATTCAAAGTCCGCCCTATCATAGGCCTGACCTCGGGTTTGAATCAGTAAGTCACCACTGTCTCGCTGGACAGCACCGGCTGGGAGATTGACAGAAGCAGATCGAACCGCCGCGGTGACTTGATCGAAGGTCAGCTGATAACGCTGGAGGCTATCCTCCGATACTTCAATAGATACTTCGTACGGTCGCGCCGTCTGCAGCTCAACAATAGATACCCACGGCTGACGCACGAGTTCGTCACGAAGTATCTCGCCCAACTCCTTCATCTCACGCTCACTCAGATCACCGTAGATCTGAACACGCCCCATCTGGTGGCGGTAGGTAATCTCGGTAACGGTGGGGCGCTCCGCTTCTGAAGGGAAGCTCCGAATCGCATCGACACGGGTGTTGATATCGTTGGTCAGCTTCTGAGTTGGGTAATCAGTTTCGACTTCAACAAAAACAACGCCGACCCCCTCTCTCGAGGTCGATCGAAGCTCCTCAATACCGTTAAGGTCATGAATTGCCTCTTCAATGCGGACAGAAATCTGTTCTTCAACCTCTCGCGGACTCGCGCCGCGAAACTCCATTCGAATCTCAATCTGATTGATTTCAGGTGTAGGAAAGAACTGCTTATCCAGCTTGGGAATACTGGTGTAGCCACCAATAATGAGCAGCACCATCAGAAGATTGGCCGCAATGGGGTTCTTAATGAACCACGTTATAGGTCCGCTCATATCAGTTAACCGCAGCCTCCGTGGCAACACGAAGCCCCGGGAAGAGCGTGTTGTTGAGTTGCGCCACCACCAGATCACCCGCGGCTAAGCCCGATACCCAGACCGAGCGACCTTCTCGATTTATAACTGCTACGTCCCGTCGCTCTAACGTCGACTCTCGATTAACGATCAAGACGTGACCATCTGGACTCAAGGCGGCATTGGTCAGTTCAATCACCCCATCGACAGGTTTGCCAACAATCTCTGCACGCGCAAACATACCGGGAGTCAAGGTCGGTCTTCCATTTTCTAAATCGGGGCTGCCGGGGAACTCAGCGATAACCGTAGCGACGCGGCTTCGCCGATCAAGCTCAGCTTCTGATCGTTTGATATCGGCAGGAAATTGCCATGTACGACCACCGATATTGACCGAGACAGATGACGAAGATCCGACTAGGCCTCCCGATGACGTCAGTAACTGCTCGGGTAACAGGGCAAGCTGAGCGTCCGATAATGGCAGTCGTAGCTCCAATGCCTCGAGTGCATAGATCTGCGCGAGTGGTGTGCCGTTACCTACGAACTGTCCGATGTCTACACGCTTCTGCTGAACGCGCCCATCGAATGGCGCTCTGATGATCGTTCGATCCAGCGCCAGTTGNNCTGCAGCGACATCNGCTTGCGCNGCCTTAACACCCAACTCGGCCGCTCTTAACTGCGGNTTCCTAAGAAANAAGTCATTCGCCTCNTCGGAACCGAGCTCNCGCCACTCCCGACGCGCCTGTCGGCTTCTACCCCGTTCCTCGGCAAGGCGTTGTTCAGCCTGTGCCAGCGCAGACTCAGCCCGTGCAAGCGCAAACTCGTAATCATCTTGCTCTACCGATAAAAGAACGTCGCCTTTTTTAAAAAACCCGCCATCAGCGAAGGCTTCGCTCACAGCCACGACCTTACCTGCCACCTGTGACACCAGGTCCACCCGGCGCTTTGCATCAATCGTTCCCTGCGTGTGAACGACTAGCTGGTGTGTCGAGGGTACCGCCGTGATCACCGCCACCATGGGGGCTGGTCGATCCGGGGGTGGACCCGCTTGTGGCTCNGATTTNGCTGTCAGAACCACCCAGGTAAACGTCAGACCGNTCAAGGTCGCNATACCAGCAATAAATAATTTTCTCAGTGACAATCGGTTCGCCACTGTCGAAACCTCAGGGGTATCAGGCATCTTCTATTCCGTCTTGGCAGGCAGCCAGTTAAATGGGGACTCACCCGTCTGAACTCAAGCCTCTTGTTATGCTTTTGTCGCAGATAGGGGTCCNAGAGTATACGTCCACAGGCCGNTCTCCCGTTAAAAAACGACTCACATTTTTAGGGCAATACCCAAACGCCGCAGCTGAAAACAGGAATAGGCGAACATTCGGCACAATCGCCACTTGCCTAGTGAGGGACTTTTCGCAGACTATTTGCGCTCAATCGAAACCTTTTGGAGTTTTTCATGGCACTTACCACTGGGGATAAAGTCCCATCTTGCACACTCTCTATCATGGGCGAGTCAGGTCCCGCACCACTTTCTACTGATGACCTGTTCGGAGGAAAGCGCGTGCTGCTATTCGCTCTACCGGGCGCTTTCACGCCGGGATGCTCGATGGCTCACCTACCGGGCTATGTCGCGAACGCAGATAAGATTAAAGCCGCGGGTATTGATTCAATCGCCTGTCTTTCGGTAAACGATGCGTTCGTTATGGGCGCCTGGGGCGACGCACAAAACGCGAGTGAAATCGTTATGGTGGCTGATGGCAATGNGCAATTCACCGATGCCATGGGCCTAACGCTCGATGCAACTGGCTTCGGTATGGGTAAGCGCAGTCAGCGCTACGCCATGTTAGTCGATGACGGTGTCATTACTCACCTTAATGTCGAAGAAGGACCGGGCGTCGAGGCGAGCTCCGCAGAGACCATGATGGCGCTCCTCTGAGAAATCGAAACGGTTGCTACTGCGGCTAAGCCGCAATAGCAACCATGTAGACCACTGAGGTAATGACCAAAGCACCTAGGAGATTGACCCAAATTCCCCAGCGGACCATGGTGCGAATGTCGATCTGACCTGTACCGAAGACTACTGCATTAGGTGCGGTAGCCACAGGAAGCATGAAGGCGCAACTCGCACTCATAGCGGCCGGAACCATGAGTATCAGCGGATCAATATCGGCCGCCATCGACGCTGCTGCCAAAATTGGCATGAGCAATGCCGTTGTTGCCGTGTTCGAAGTTGCCTCGGTCAACGCAGTGACCAACAAAGCCACAGCGCCTATCGCAATGAGTGTAGGCACCAAGGCAAGACCGGCAAGTAGCTCTCCCACCTGACCACTCAACCCCGAACTCACAAACCCTTTCGCCAGTGTAATACCGCCAGCAAACAACAGCAGAACACCCCAGGGGATATTGCTCGCCTGCTCCCACGAAATCAGCGGTTCCCCTGCCCTGTCACGCGTTATGAATAAGACGATGACAGCGCAAAATGCGACAGCCGCATCATTTGCCATCGGCATGTCGAGCCACGCTCGCCAGCCACCAAAGGGCTCGGTACGCGTCATCCATGCAATCGCTGTCAGTCCAAAAATAATCAACACGCGCTTTTCCGCACTTCGCCAGGCGCCAATGTCGGGTAGATCCACAACGAGATCTTTAGGGACTTTACGAGCCAGCGCTATCGCAATCAGCGGGATCATGATCGCTACCACAGGAACACCCCATGACATCCACTGACTGAAGCTAATCGCAGTGCCTGTCGTGTCCTCATAAACTTGCATGAAGATGAGCGTGGGTGGTGTTCCGATGGGTGTCCCCAAACCACCGATGCTGCAAGCCCAGGCAAGTCCCAGTAATAGAGGCGCTGCTAGCGCTTTTGGCGCACTGGAAGTTGAAATAACAGCCAGTGCAACCGGTAGTAGCATCAGCACCGTTGCCGTGTTGGAAATCCACATGCTGAGCAAGGCTGCGGCGAGCATGAAGCCCATGATAAGACGCTTTGGCTCATCAGCACCGACGAAGCGGACAACCGTCACCGCAATCCGCGTGTGAGCTCCAGTGGACTCCATGCCCTTAGACAACAAAAACCCACCCATGAGGAGCAGGATTAAGGGAGAACCATAGGCGGCGGCAACGTCACTCGGGCTTATAACACCCAAGAGCGGNAGTAGGGCCATGGGAATCAAGGACGTTACGGGAATGGGGATGGGCTCGAAAATCCACCAGAATACGCACAAAACGGCGATGCCGGTGGTGACAGATGCTGCCTCGGACTGACCTAGCAATGCCGACAGAGACCCTACCGCCAGCGCGGCAACAAGTCCGGGAATAACCGATGCATTTAAATTTAACCAATGCGACTTCAGCATTGCGTATTACCCATGGTTCTTCGTTACACTAGGCGCCATGAAATCTCAGCCAACCTCTCTTGTCGATACTTTCGATCGCCGGATCCGCTATCTGCGACTCTCGGTCACCGATCGATGTGATTTTCGCTGTCAGTATTGCATGACTGAAGAGATGCGATTTTTACCGCGCAAAGCGGTGCTGTCGGCTGAAGAGATTATTCGACTGGCAAACCTGTTCGTTGACCTCGGTGTTCAGAAAATTCGACTGACAGGTGGCGAACCGTTAGTACGCCCTGACATTGTAGAGATCGCTCAGGGCTTATCCAGCATCGACGGTCTCAATGAGCTTGTCATGACAACCAATGGCAGCCAGCTTTCAACGCTAGCCAAGCCCTTGGTCGAGGCAGGGGTCTCTCGAATCAACGTGAGCCTTGATACCCTGTGCGAGGACCAATTCACCGAGTTGTCTCGAATCGGCGGCCTCAATAAAGTCCTTGCTGGATTGGATAAGGCCATTGATGCAGGGTTCGAGCGCATTCGACTCAACACCGTNTTACTGACGGGTAAAAACGATACTCAGATAGCGCCGCTGATCGACTTCGCGCTCGATAAAGGCATTGATATCGCCTTCATTGAAGAGATGCCGATGGGGCATATCACTCAAACTGACCGCGAGTTAAGCCTGGTACCCTCGGCTCAGGTTCTAGACACGATTCGGCGCCGGTTCAACCTAGTGCCCATTGTGGGGTCTGCTACAGACGGNCCCGCACGTCGTTACTCCGTCGAGGGAACAAGCACCGAGGTCGGTGTAATTTCCCCTATTACCGATAATTTCTGCGATGCCTGTAATCGCCTCAGAATTACCCCTGATGGCCGATTGGTCCTGTGTTTAGGGCACGAAAATTCACTGGACTTACGCCAGATGCTGCGCAGCGACATGGATTCGTCCAGCTTGAAACGTGCAATTGTTGCCGCTCTTGCGTATAAACCCGAGCGTCACGTGTTTGATCAGCCAGACGAACCGCAGGTTGTCCGCTTGATGAACGCCACTGGCGGATAACATCACACTAGGATTTTTTTATGTCCCATTCCTTTCCAAAGCTGGAGAGCGTTGACAGCATTATCGAGTCACTCGCTACCGCGGGTTACATTTGCAATGAGCAAATCGCCACGGTGGTCTATCTAGCCGCTGCGTTAGAAAAGCCCATCCTGGTAGAGGGCCCACCCGGTGTAGGGAAAACGGAGCTCGCTAAAAGCTGTGCACAGGTCACTGGAGCACCGCTGGTTCGATTGCAGTGCTATGAGGGCCTCGACGAGTCGAAGGCCATCTATGAGTGGAAATACGGAAAGCAGTTACTCTACACACAGTTGCTCAAGACGCAGCTCTCGGAGGTAATGGAGGGGGCACAGGGGTTACGTGCATCGGTTGAGCGGCTGCACAGTTTTGATGATGTGTTCTTCTCAAAGGAGTTCCTGGAGCCCAGGCCCTTACTTCAAGCGATTGATACCGAAGACGGCGTGGTACTTCTGGTTGACGAGATAGACAAGGCAGATTTCGAGTTTGAATCTCTGCTGCTAGAGGTTCTCTCCGACTTCCAGGTATCCATTCCAGAGCTCGGTACGCTGAAGGGAAGATCAAAACCGCTTGTTTTCCTTACGAGTAACGACACACGGGATTTGTCAGATGCCCTAAAGCGCCGATGCCTGCATCTGCACATCGATTTTCCGACGACGGAGCTGGAGGGTCGTATTGTCAGAGCGCGTGTACCGCAAATCACTGAAGCGATGACAGATCACCTNGTCACCTTCGTAAGCAAAGTGCGCGAGATGGATCTGAAGAAACTCCCCTCCGTTTCAGAGACCATCGACTGGGCAAAGAGCCTGGTGTTACTGCATGCCGATTCGCTCGATGAGGAACTGGTCAAAAGTTCTTTGAACGCACTATTGAAATATGAAGATGATCTGACCAGCGTCGTTGAAAACCTAGTGGACCTTCTGAACACTGAGAAACAGGCGGCCAACGCCTAAAACACCATGGCCCACGCTGAGCGATTCAGTCAAGACGCACCCACCGATCGACTGCTTGCATTCATCGAGTTTCTTCGTGGTCGCGACCTACTGATATCACCCGCAGATTCCCTCGTGGCTATGGAGGTCGCTGGCCTTGTGGGCTACCAGGACCGAACGCTACTAAAGGATGGGCTGGGGAGTGCCCTCGCCAAATCCAAGTTTGAAATTGAGGTCTTTAACGAGGCCTTCGAGCAATACTTCGGTGCGCCATCGTCCGACAAGAACAAAAATAAGAACTCTAGCGACAATGCACCCGACAACCCGTCATCGCAGGAGTTAGGTGAGCAACTCTCGCAGGCCATGCAGGCGCAACCTGAACTTGCGAAAAACCTGTCGAGCGAACTGGTTGAGGCCCTGCAGAGCGGCGATGAAGCTGCAATTGCCATCGCGGTAGAGACCGCGGCACAACAAGTAGACGTGTCAGCCATCAAGTTACTCACGCAACGGGGGCAATACATTCGCAAAATGCTTGATGCGCTGGGCGAGCAGGCTCTCCGAGACGCGGCAGTGGAGCTCGAGAGCACAGAACCCGCCGCCTTTGAGGCAGTTCAAGCGCTGAGAGAGCAATTGCGTAACAAGGTTCGCGACCGCGTCGATCGAGCCTACATGGTTCACGCGAGTGGCGATGCTGAGGACATGCTCGACGAAGCGTTGAGCAACATGTCGCTGGGTAACGTTGACCAGCATCACCGCGCCCGACTGAAACGATTGCTTGAACGCATGACACGCAAACTAGCGGCGCGTCACGGTCGAGTACGTAAGCGGGTTAAACGGGGCCAGTTGGCGGTGCCAGCTACGTTGCGTAAAGCCATGGCTACCGACGGCATCCCCTTCAAACCGCAATGGCGTAAGAGCGTCAGGCGCAAACCTCAAATTTTGATCTTGTGCGACGTCAGTGGATCAGTGGCGGCCTATGCAAAATTCCTATTGCTGTTCCTTCACTCACTGCAAGACATCCTCCCACGAACACGGAGTTTTGCCTTTTCATCGAATTTGGGTGAAGTCACAGAAACACTGCGCGCGCTTCCCGTAGAGATCGCTATTGAGCGCGTCAACTTAAAATACGGTGGCGCCACAGATTACGCTCGCGCCTTCGAGGACTTTGCCAGCCTGGCCATGGCTGATATCAATCGTGTCACGACCGTTATCATCTTGGGCGATGCGAGGAACAACAACACGGATCCACGACTAGATCTGCTCGCTGAAATTCGATCGAAATGCAGACAGCTAATCTGGCTCAACCCCGAGAACCAACGAAGCTGGGGTACGGGAGATTCCGAGATGCCAGGCGTCATACGAAACTGTGATGTGGCAGCAGAATGCAGCACATTGAAGCAATTGGAGCGTGTGATCGATGACCTACTGGCTCAACTCAATAGCTGAATCAATCAGTCGCTTCCAGAGATAGACCATCGATACCGCCCGCGCCGCCCTCACTGGCAAGCTTGATCTTTAGTCTCATGTTATTGGCAGAGTCAGCATTTCGCATCGCCTCTTCCTCAGTGATCTTGCCCTCATGGTAGAGCGCGAAGAGTGCCTGATCGAAGGTTTTCATCCCCTGATCAATCGACTTCTCCATAATATCTTTCAGGGCATGAATATCGCCCTGTAAAATGAGGTCCTTCGCCAACAGTGATGCCAGGAGTACTTCGATTGCTGCGCAACGACCACCCTCGGCTGTTGGAACAAGGCGTTGCGACATGATGCCCAATAAGTT
>NZIH01000043.1 GCA_002691565.1 Halieaceae bacterium | reverse complement strand
GTCCTCTTCAATCGCCGCTGCACCTGAGTGAGTGTCGCTCGAGCCAATGAAACCAAACTTGTAGGGGTTTTGGCCGCCCGCGTCTTCGATCCCTAGCCCGTTGAGTAAGGCTTCCCGAGCGTAAGAGCCATTAACCGCACTCAAGGCGTTAGTTGCGACTCGGTACGGCATGATCTCAAAGCCGGCAAATTCATCTCGTGTAGACAGCAGCGGGTGCGTCTCCGAAGTGCCTTTGACCTGGGTGATTTCGACAACGGGTTCGTTGCGCATGCGCTGTTCGGCGTAGGCATCATGCAGCGGATCGCCCGCCCAATCTTCCAACTTGAACATCTGGCCATTCGAGCCGTTCGAGTTGTGCGGAATGGACAAGCTCTCCACACCCATTGCCCGCAAATCATCCATCCAGTCCCACAAATCCTCAGGATTTACCGAATGAAAACGCGAGAACGGCTCTCGCGGTAAGCGGTCACTGCCCTTGAAGATCACGTTACGGTGCAGATTGCCCATGTCTTGGGTCGAAGCCGTGTATTCGTAAGCAACGAAGGTCGTAAAGTTCCCTGGGTCGTTGTGCTCATCGGCGGCGACAATAATGTCTTCCCAGGCGGATCGAATAACCCCGAGAACTTCATCCTTATCAATATCGCCCGATCGCAAACTCCCCACCGCACTGGGCAGGAAATTGGCAAAGGTTCCCAGTCGCTTAATCATGCTGAAAAAATCGGTATCGTAATTATGCGGATCGTTGAGCCCGTGGTAGGGCGCGGCAAAATCATTTTTAGAAAACTCGGTGACGGTCTCGGCTGATGCTTTTGCCAAACCAAGAAACATTGCGTGGTCAGTTACCGCATAGAAATCTAGGGGCCGTGACAACTGCATATCGAAGCCACCGGGGTTGGTAATCGCCTCTCCCTTCGCAAAGCGATACGCATCATAGGGCGTCGCCTGCGTCCCCATAGCATAACCATCGAAGGAATATTCTGTGTGAACGTGTAAGTCACCGTAAAACGCAGTGCGCCCACGTGGCTCTAAGGTATCGACCTCTGCGGTAGCCGCCTCGTCGGTCCCGCCTCGCTCAAGCAATACGGTATCCGCGTCAAACACACTGGCCATCCAATTGCCTTCGGGATCCTGGTCGATCAACAGCTGATCGATCTCAGCCGTGCCGGCAATCACATCCGGGTCGGTGTGCACATCAGCCATTGTGCTGAAGGCCTCGCTTGACGCCTCCATAGGTTCACCTGAGCATGCACTTAATGCACCTAACACAACAATGAAAGTGAACTTTTTGGCTGAGATGCCGTGACGCGGAATCGACATGGTTACTGACCTCTAGCGCTCTAAGCGCTGTTGTTATTGTAAGCGAGCCAGCATAAATGAAATTGTGCACCGGAGCACCTCTCCCCGGGCCATTCCCTGATAGCTGTGAGAAAGGCTACGGGTTGACGGAAACCTCTGTCCAACCCGATGACGTCAAATCAGAGAGCATGCGTCGCTGGGTTTTTGCAAGCACCAGATGATCAACCCGCTGTGGTCGGCATTGGATGACAACAAACGTTTCCGGAGGATGCGCTGTGATCTCCAGCGACTGACCCTCGCCCGATGAAAGTCCCGGTTCTGGCCAAAAGAACTGCGCTTTTGCCGCCTCCGACAACCCCTTCCAGAGTGTGTCACGGTGTAACTCCAGGTCCGCATTATGGCTGTGGACTACGGTGCCGCACTGGAGCCTGAACTGCTCTCGGGTATGGGTGAAATACCAACTCACCTCCACATCGGGACAGTGTGCTAGCTCTTTCACCTTCTCGCTCCGCGCATCCGTGATGATAAAAAACGAAGCTTCGGAGGGTGAGAATCCGCGAAAAACAACCATCCTTACCCGCGGCTTACCGTCCAGACCGAGTGTCGCAAACTGAAGGTAGCGATTGTGGGCGTCACGACGGTTTTCTCGTATTGCGCGCTTGAGTTGTTCTNGCCATACCGGCGCCTCAACTGGAGTCATTACATCGCTATCCTNATAAAGCAGGCGCCGTTAACCATAGCCTTANCCAAAGTGCATGAAGCCTAGATCTGCGGCATTAAAATTAGCCAGTGTTGGGAAGGTCTCGGCAATTTGGGACGGGGTGAGCCCATACCAACCCGCAAGGGTAGCCGCATATTGATCGACCGACGTTGTGGGGATGATTCGCCCTTCACCAATGTCATCATTACTGCCGATCGCAAGCTCTGGCATGGTGCCAAAAATTTTACCTCCATCGACACCATCACCCATCACCATCTGGTGGCTTCCCCAACCATGGTCGGTGCCATCGCCGTTGCTGGTGAGGGTTCGACCAAAGTCACTGGCAGTGAAGGTGGTGACCTTGTCGGATACACCCAGCTCTACCGTTGCGTTGTAAAATGAGGTGAGCGCGTGATTAAGCTCGTTCATTAACGTCGGGTGCCGACTGATTTGGTCTCCGTGTGTATCGTAGTCACCGATGCCCACAAAAAAGATTTGCCGCTTCATTCCCAACTGCGATCGCGCCGCAATTAGATGCGATACCATCCTCAGCATCGAGGCCAGACGGCTAGAACCATCAAACGCTGTCTGCGGAGCGCCCACCGCATTCAGCGCCTGACGCAATTCAACGCCCAGATCGATAGAGCGACGTTGGGTACGTGCAAACTCGGTTGCAAACAAATGGGACTGCGACTGTGCAAGCAAGGCATCGTAGGCGGCATTGCGTCTTACCGACCACTCTTCCGGATTGCCCGGCTGTAACGACCAATAATCGTTTACACCGCCNGAACCAATGGCGTAAGGCGCCTGCAGACCACCCGTCTGGANCGTATTCGATCCACTCAAGGTGATATTCATCGAGAGGTTCTGGTTCGNGTTGGTGTCGAGCATAAGGTCAGCCATTCGACTCGCCCAACCCTGACGATTACGGTTTGACTGAAGACTCATTACAAAATTTTGCTGATCATTATGAGAGAACAGCTGAGGCGGCAACTCCACCCGTTTGTTAACGTAGTCTGACTGCAGTGTGGGCTCGATCAACGTCCCGACATTACCAATAAGTGAGAGCTTGCCGTCGTCAAACAAGTTTTTCAGATCCNGCATCTGAGGGTGCAAACCGTAGTCGGCGGCTACGCTATTCGCTGGATTTAATGGCAGTAAGTCCTCACGCGCTATGGCGAGACTTCGACGTGTGTCAGCGTAGGTTGTGTGCTCGCCAAGCGAGTGAGGGACCAACATGTTGAACGCATCATTACCTCCATAGAGGAAGACACAGACAAGCGCTCGATAATCATCCGCGCCACCGACCTGCGCATGTGCCAGATTAAATTGTGTTGTCAGTGCGGAGAAGCTCGAGCTACCGACAGCAGCAAGTGCCGAACGTCGAATGAAGTTGCGCCGGCCGATCANTGAAGGTTTGTGGTCTTTCATCTGATTCGCTCCTAGCGCTGCACGGCAAATTCGGGCGACATCCACATCAGATAAGTCGCCTCGGCCACTCGATAGAGGCGCTGTTGCTCGTCATTAGGGTCAAACGGTTCAATGTGATCGGCAATCACCGCGCGCATATCATCGCTCATGCCACCCGACATCATCAGTACATTCAAGTGGTCGAGCAGTTCATCCGTATTTTTTGCCAGTTCAATTTCACCCTCAAACTTCGCATACAAGCAACCAACACCTGCTTCGAAATCGAGGTCCTCTTCACATCCATCGCGCAAAAAATCGTAGGAGTTGAAGACGACTGATCCACCCCAATTTGAGGCCGCAGTGATATTTTTTTCATTCAGAATCTGGAATTCAGGACTCACCACGTCAGCGCCACCAAACGCATTGGCTGGTTTATAATCAGGTCGGTAGAAGTTGAAGACCGACGGGGAGCCATAAGGTCTCTGACCGTAATCATAACCGGGCCAAAAAAATCGAACCGTCTCACGCTCAACCGATCCGTCCTCTCTTAAAGGTTGAAACGCCTCGACATGGAAGGCACGCATCAACGACGTGAATTTCAGGACGGGCTCTTTGAGTTTACCAAAGGTATCTCGCGTTTCTGGGCTAAGTTCCCTTGCCTCGTCATCGAGTAGGATAGCTCGAACAACGGCCTCCAGATCGCCCTTCTCGCCACTGCCATTATCGTTGAACACCGCACTAATTCGGGCGACATACCCGGGTGACGGATTACTGGTCACGAGGCGCTGAATCAATTGTTTGCTAACAAAGGGCGCTACGTTCTGATGCCCGAAAACGTTGTCTAAGGCGGCATCAAGGTCCTGCTCAGCTGTCTGCCCCGCTGGTAGCACCTCACCGTTCAACAAGGTCTTTGTCTTGGTATCGTGGTATGCCTCGAAGGGCTTCATCGCCAGCGTTGTGCTTTCGTTAAACCAGTCAGCCCAGTACCAGTAAGGCGCGTTACCGTACATCCATCCTGTAAAAACGCTGGCAAAGGCTTTGGTGATCTCTTGATCATAGGTTGGAATCGGATTCCCGTCGCCATCCAGTCTGACGGTCCCATCATCATTCAGTTCGACCAACCCTATCGTGAACAGTTGCATCATTTCTCGAGCGTAGTTCTCGTCGGGACGAATATTGCGAGACACGTCTGTTTTCTCGTTTCGCACCATGCTGAGGTACTCGCCCATCATGGGGTTCAAGGTCACTGCCTCTAACAAGTCTCGATAATTCCCGAACGCATGCTCGGTCATGATGTCGTGATAATTCGCTATGCCTCTCGCATCATTGAACAGCGCATCAGACAAATCTGAAATTACAAAAATCTGGCTCAGAGCGAAGGCAACCCGTTGTCGTAATTGGTCTTCACCATGAACAAAACGCTCCCAAAAAATATCGCTCATTAGCATGCGTTTTTGCCAATCGAGCTCCAAATTTCGCTTGTTGAGAGGGTCTAAACCCGAGGCTTGCATATGCGCGTCGAGACCCTCGAGGATCCGTGAAGGTGCTACCGCCACCTGATCATCAATCCAGGTCTCGAAATCACCGCTGGACTCGTAAAGTGCCTTGATCTCAGATTCGGTTGGACCAAAGGTCGCCTGAGTCAGAAAGCGTGTCACGTCGAGCGCCNGCTCGTTTCCTAGCATCTCCTTAAGCTCTAGCGGCTCCGGCGGCGCCGGTGGAGGATTTGTCGATCCGCCACCACCAGACGACCCTGAACCGTTATCGACAGGCACAGGCGCGGGCTGAGAGGATCCTCCTCCACCGCCACAGGCAACCATCAGTGCCAGCGACATAGCCACGAAAAAACGACTGAGTAACGCCACGACTCCCCCCATCAAACGCATCAACTTCGACAGGGTAGCGTGGTTAACCAGTGATACAAGCGCCTTTATTCGATTTCGCTAGTCCTACGTCCACATTACGTTGATGTCGCCTGCGGCTCACCCCTCGCCGTGTATCAGAGAGACAGGCACACTTGTCAGACTTTTNATACGACCACTTGGGAGCCAGCTGTGCCGAGGCGAACCTATGAAAGCGACGGTTTGAGCATCGAGTTGGCGGATGATGTTGACNAGCTGGTGTCAGACAAACGTCAGGGCTGGCGGGCCAATGCAGCGAAAGCACGACGGCGGCAACGTCGATACAAAAAGCGCCTCACCAATGAGATTCGTTACCAGTCAAATATAGCGCTTGCCGACGAGTGAGACTAATCGCAACGCTCGAGCAGCAGAGCGCTGCCCGTACCGCCGGCACCGCTGGCAGCCACCACGGCAAGTCGACCTTCAGCCCTTTTGAGCTCATCGAGGGCTGTGCCCGCCATGACGGCACCCGTTGCGCCCATAGGATGACCCAGCGCAATACACCCACCATTCACATTTAACCGCTCTGCATCAATCGCGAGTTCTCGCTGCAACTTCACGATAGTGGCCGCAAACGCCTCATGAATTTCGAAGACATCCACGTCATCAGGCAGTAGTCGATTACGCTCGAGAATGGTTTTTGTGGCTTCCACGCAGCCACTGACGACTTCGAGCGGTTCGGCGCAACAGGTCACTGTGTCGACGATACGAGCAAGCGGCCTGAGCCCTTGCCGCTCGGCAAAATCAGATGAGCCAATCATCAGCACCGCTGCGGCATCGCACATGGCGGGGGAATTNGCCGCTGTATGAAGGTGTGTAATGACCTTCAACTCAGGAAATTTCGCCAGCTGCACCTGATCAGAGCCCGCTTTCCCCAGAACGTCAAAAACAGCGGGCATCGCGGCCAGTCGATCAGGGGTGAGAGAGGGCCTGACACATTCATCGGTNGAGATGATTCCTTTTGACGTCGCTATGGGAACGATAGAGGAAAAGCGCTGTTCTTGCTGCGCGCGCAACGCACGCTGATGACTACCAAACGCCACAGCATCGAGGTCCTCCCGCGACATCTCGCCTCGGGAGGCAATCAGGTCCGCACCCGCCCCCATGAGTAGCATCTGATGACTCACGCCAAAGTCGTGATCGGCAAAGACTCGAGCACCATCTGCCATCAGAGGCACCCGCGACATCATTTCCACCCCACCCGCGACCAGTGCAGAGGCTTGCCCACAGTTGACCTTCATCGCAGCCAGTGCAATTGCGTCGATACTGGATGAACAAAATCGGTTGATCGTCATCCCGGCAACTGACGCAGGCCAGCCCGCTCCTAAGGCCGAGGTTTTCGCAATGTTGGCTGCCTGTTCGCCCTGCTGGGTGACACAGCCGAGAATGACTTCAGAAAGTGATACGGGATCGACCTGCGTGCGCAGCACAAGCGCATCATATAGCTGAGCCAGTAGGTCAGAGGGAGTGAGCTCGTGAAGCCCTCCGGATTCCTTTGCTTTTGTTCTAGGGCTCCTTAGCGCCTCGAAGACATAGGCATCAGTCACGCACCCACACCCACCACCAGGCTCGCGCAGGTGGTCGTGCTACCGCCCATGTTGAAGGTCAGTAGATTTTGCGCTTCTGGTATTTGATAAGCCCCCGCCTTTCCCGTGACTTGTCTTGAACAATCGAGCGCCATCCGCACCCCGGTAGCTCCCACAGGATGCCCCAGCCCAATCAGCCCTCCGCTGGCATTGATCGGGAAATCACCATCGAGGGCGATACGACCAGCCTCAACGGCTTTCCAGCTCTCACCCGGCTTCGTTAAACCGGAATGATCTATCGCCATGTACTCCGTGACGGTGAAACAGTCGTGAGTCTCAAGTCCATCCACCTCATCAACGGCACCAAAGCCTGCACGGTTCAGTGCATCGGACATTGTCTTAGCGGCATGAGGAAAGATGAGGTCATCGCCACGCGACCGAGCAAGCTTTGTCTCAAGCGAAATAGGTGCAGAGCAATGGCCCCAGCCTTTGATACGCGGTATGTCCTGAAGCTTAAGGCCTAACTTTTCCGCATGTTGCCGTGCAAACCGCTCACTCGCCAGAATGATGCACGCAGCGCCATCGGTAATCTGACCGCAGTCGAGTTTTCGCACCCGCCCCTCGATAACAGGATTGAGCCCTTGATCACCACTGAAGCTCCCCTCGGCGAACTGCCATCCACGTGTTTGCGCATTGTGGTTCAACTTCGCGTTGGCAAAGTTAATCTCCGCTATCTGCGTTAAATGATCATCTCGGATACCGTACCGCCGGTCATACTCCTCGGTAATCAGATCGAACATAAAGGGCCATGGGAAGTCACAACTCAGAGCCTCATGCCCTTGCCACGTCGCGGCGCCCAAATACTCTGCACCTGTTTTACCGCTTACGTTTCGCATCAGCTCCAGACCGACGACACAGGCAGTCTCATAGTGACCTGCCTCGATATCCCGCATTGCACCCAGGATCGCCATCGATCCGGACGCACAGGCGGCTTCATGCCGGGACGTTGGCAACATCGCAAGCTCAGGAAAGACTTGCCCAAAAAAGCCACCGATAAGACCCTGTCCAGCAAAGAGATCGGCCACAAAATTTCCTACATGACCCACCTCAATCTGGGTGAGTTCAACCCCTGCGTCCGTGATCCCGTCAGTCAGTGCCTCGGCAAACATGTCATACACCTCAAGACCCTCGCGCGCCCAATTGCGCGAAAAATCTGTCTGACTGCCACCTAAAATATAGACGCTATTACTCATTGCACGCCTCGATTTGTTATTTGTCTGAGTGAGTAACGATCACTCTACTCGTTGATTGCTTCGTGCGCGAGCGAAACGGCTAATGCCTATTGACGAGATTTACTGACATTGCCGCGAGATGGGAAGAGCGACATCGACGGTTGTGGAGGTCCGAATCACGTGCGTGGACTCAACCAACTCAACAACTCACATCACAAAAAAAAGCCACCCGAGTGGGTGGCTTTTTTTAAGATGGTGGGTCGTGCTGGGTTCGAACCAGCGACCAATTGGTTAAAAGCCAACTGCTCTACCGA
>NZIH01000042.1 GCA_002691565.1 Halieaceae bacterium | reverse complement strand
TGGCGATTGAGGCCGCGTTGCTGTGGTGGCTACCAAGAACCTTTGCGGTGTTCTATGTTCAGTTTTATTTGTCTTGGGCGCCGCATTACCCGGACTGCGGTACCGACCGGTATAACGATACTCAAAGCTTTAAGTCGCGTTTTGGCAATATCTGGTCGTCAGGTATGCAGTACCACGTCATTCACCATTTATACCCTCGCATCCCCTTGGTGCGAACGCCGGAGGCTTATCGGCAGATGAAGCCGATCTTGAAGGCTCAGGGTGCGCGGGTCGATGCGATCTAAGGTGGTATAGATCTCCCCATGCTGTAGCACTAAGCTTGCTGGACTATGATCGAGTGGGGGCTTAATGATGTCTTCTCAGGAGTTAAGTTTTACAGCTAATGTTGACCGGCAATTTTTGCGGGCAGCTAATCTACTTGACCTGCCTCCGGGTCTGGCTCAACAAATTCGGACCTGTAACGCAACGTACACTGTCCGGTTTCCAGTGCGCCTCCGCGAGCGGATTCACGTATTCACAGGCTATCGGTCTGTTCACTCCGATCACATTACTCCGGTCAAAGGCGGCATTCGTTACTCACTGGCGGTTAATCAGGACGAGGCCGAGGCCCTTGCNGCCTTGATGACCTACAAGTGTGCTGTGGTCGANGTTCCNTTTGGTGGATCAAAAGGCGGTCTTTGCATAAACCCCGACGACTTCGAAGATCACGAGATAGANCAGATCACNCGACGGTTTGCCTANGAGCTCATTAAGCGNGANCTGATTCACCCAAGCCAAAATGTCCCGGCCCCTGATATGGGNACCTCNGCNCGAGAGATGGCCTGGATTGCGGATGAGTATCAGCGACTGCACCCAACCGAGATGGATGCGCTGGCCTGTGTCACGGGGAAGCCCGTTTACAAGTCGGGNATTGCCGGCCGAGTGGAAGCNACGGGCAGGGGGATTCAATTNGCTTTACGAGAGTTTTTCCGNGAGCCATTGGATGTCAAGCGCGCTTCCCTAGCGGGCGGCTTGGATGGAAAGCGCATTATTGTGCAAGGCTTGGGTAATGTTGGCTTTCATGCGGCAACATTTTTATCGCTTGAAGACGGAGCCAAGGTCATTGCCATTATCGAGCGTGATGGTGCTCTCATGAACGACGAGGGACTTGATGTTGGCGCAGTTAAGGAGTGGATTAACACTACGGGCGGTGTTGAGGGCTTCCCCGATGCAGCCTTTATTTCAGAGGGCAGCTCGGTNCTTGAGTCCGAGTGCGACATTCTCATCCCTGCGGCGCTCGAAGGCGTTATTCATGCAGAGAATGCGGCNCGCATCAANGCGAAGCTCATCATCGAGGCGGCNAATGGCCCGATTACGGCAGCTGCAGATGAGGTATTAAGAGAGCGNGGTGTGGTCGTTATCCCCGATCTCTATGCCAACGCGGGTGGTGTGACCGTCTCTTACTTCGAGTGGGTGAAAAATCTGTCGCACATTCGCTTTGGTCGAATGGAGCGCCGGGCTCAAGAGGCAACGCAAGCGCTGATGCTGACCGAGTTAGAGCGATTGAGCAGTTTGGTTGGTTCAGATAANTGGGCGCCTACGGAGAATTTCCGGACGAATTACGCNAAAGGGGCCGATGAACTCCAGTTGGTTCGCTCCGGCTTGGATGACACGATGCGTGACGCGNTACAGGCCATGCGNNNNCNATGGCATGAGGACGAAAAGGTGGATGACCTTCGGTTATCGGCTTACATCATTGCNATTCAGAAAATCGCGCTCAGCTATNAGTCAAAATCGCTGATATAACNGAGCACTCTGAACCNNNAGTNTCGAACCAAAGCTAGCTTTGCGCAGGCGGGCTGAAGCCGCTAGCGTCAGTCGAGGTCTGCTTCCAAACCNTCGCTTTCAGGGTTTCCAAATGTCTTCGCAAAGACCTCACCCGTTGCGATAACAACAATGGGGAGCACCCAAACTAGACCAATCAGCACCGGTATCGATCCGATAATAATGAGTAGCATGGCAACTAGCATGAGCCCGAAGTAACGCCACCAATATTGGGTTATGGCTTTTCGAGACGTCTCGAGTGCTTCCCAGNCCCCCATATTTTTTTCAACGATTAAGTACGGCGCAAACGAGTATGCGATCGACAAATAAATACCGGGTAAAACAAGTAAGAAGAAGCCAGCGACAATGAGTAGCCCCATCAACACAAACATGAAAATCAATGGAATGGCTTGGTTGTAAGGTTCCCACAGCGTGCTGACAGGGGTGTCTTTACCCGCGGCGCGCCTAATTCCCAAAAGGCCCAGACCCACACCCAGTGGGAACATGATGAGCGTGGTCAGTATCTCTACCAATGACGAGGCAACACCGGTNCCTGTACCTACGGTGACCTCTTGAGCCACGGCAATTCCAATTCCAATGAGGACGTANAGGCCGAGGGCTTTAANGTAAGTAAACTTGAAACCTACCTGTTTTTCGCTTGCGGTTTTAAGTACGTCGCCGATGCGCCAGTCAGTGTTTGTAGACATGGAATCCCCAGATGCTGTTTTTGTTAATACCAGNATGGTACGCAGGCGGGGAAACTGCAAGTTTATCCCAGCATGGTTTTAGGCTGGGTGCGCGTTGATCGGGTGTTACAGTGACACTTCTACTGAACTTCGTGTTGATGTGCTCATGAAATACGATTACGACCCGATTCCTCTTGATTACCCCCATGCACTTGAGTCAGAGGAGATGCTGGCACGGGCACAAGACTATGTTGATCTGATCTCACGTCGCCGATCGGTTCGCCATTTTTCCGAAAAACCCGTACCACGGGAGGTGATAGAAGCCTGCCTTCACGCGGCCGGATCAGCGCCTTCAGGTGCCAATCATCAGCCCTGGCACTTCGTCTGTGTGAGCGACTCTGATATTAAGCGGAAGATTAGAGTTGCCGCAGAAGAAGAGGAGCAGGCCTTTTACAGTGGACGTGCGGGCGATCAGTGGCTCGATGATTTACATGGTCTGGGAACCGATGCCCAAAAACCCTTCTTAGAGACTGCGCCATGGCTGATAGCGATCTTCGCAGAGCGGTATGGTTTTGATGATTCCGGTGAGAAGCAGAAGAATTACTACGTTCCCGAGTCCGTCGGTATTGCAACGGGACTCCTCATTAACGCGCTACACACGATTGGTCTGGCTACGCTGACGCATACTCCTAACCCGATGAAGTTTTTGAGTAAGATACTGGGTCGTCCCGCTAACGAGCGCCCCATGATGTTATTAGTCGTGGGTCACCCGGCTCCGGATGCCAAAGTCCCCAGAGCTGCGACGGTGAAGAAGCCGCTTGAGCAGATTTCATCGTTTTTTGAATAAGCGAGCAGCCCTGTTGCCACTCAATGACAGTCCGTGCCTGTCAATAACTGACGCATCAAGGGGATATGCGCGCGCCCCATGAACATGTGCCCCTCAATAAAAAACGTGGGCGCATCAAACAGTCCCTGCGCCTCCGCTTCAAGCTCGATTGACGCCAAGTCGACGGTATCTTGAGTTCTTATCAGACCAAACTCGTCGGTGAGTTGCTCCAGAAATTTCGGGTCATTGATATCTGCATGGTCAATCCAATGCGCAGAAAAGAGTCTGCTGACAAACAATGAGGTGTCGCCCTCTAGGTTTGCCAGCCAGCCTAATGCATCACTGGTATCCACTTGGCCGCGATTAGGATCAATCTCAAGCCCGCGTAACTCGGCATAGTGCTGCTGTACGCGACGCTCGGACTCTGCTCTTACTCGATGGTGTGTATGAGTGACTGTTTTGTTGACCACTTGTGTGGGTAATGCACGCGCTTTACTGCGGTAGGGCCGCCAGTTCACCTGAGTGCCGCAGTCAGCCGCAAGATCGAGGATTGGATTGATGGCGAGGAAACAGTCCAGCGACTTAAAGTCGATGTNGGCGGTAATCATACAGTCACCTCATTACNGACGTCGGGCGGCGTTCCTTGTTTNCCGGTTAGAACCCAGCGAATGTAAGNCAAGTGCTCGCGGCCAAAAAAGACNTCTTCTCCCAACACATAGGTAGGGACNCCATACATCCCGGCATCGAAGCGATGNGCNAGGATGTGATCGTGCATTTTTTTCCCCTCTCCGCTAATGAAGTCATCAAACCCGGTTGATTCGATCCCGGCCTCCTCTAGACAGCACTTAACGACTTCAATGTCTTCGATGTCGAGTTCGCGACGCCAGAAAGGTGGATAGATAGCCTCTAAATAGGCGGGNATACGATCTCGAAAGTATAGATTCACGAACAAAATGCCCATATTGGCAATGCTTGAGTCCCAGATCTTTTCGGTACCCTTAAGCATATAGCCTTGGATTTCNGCATAACGCCGGGCATCTCTGTAAGCGTAACGAATNGCATTCCATATTTTGGGACTTCNTCCACTCGANTCGACTACTGCTCCCTTTTCNTTGCGTGCNGAACCGAGATAGCTCGGTATATCAAGCGTGTAAGGTCGCCAGTCGAATGTCAGTCCGAGGTCACGCTCCAGCGCTAGAGTCGGCTTCACGGAGATAAAGGCATAGGGGCTTTTGACATCGAGGTAGACAATGAGGGGGCTGTCGCTTTTGAGAACATCCATGTGATACGTCGCTTATTCTTCTTCTGTCCTAGTTTGCCTACCAAAGGCGACTATGCAACCGCCGATATCCTGCTACTCTGGGCCAGCATAATAAAGGAGATGTTGACGTGAGCACTGCTGAGCGACTAGACACAACTNCTAACTACCCAAGGTTGTTTGAGCCGTTAAATCTCGGTTTCACCACCATCAAAAACCGCTCAATCATGGGCTCAATGCACACGGGTTTAGAAGAAATGCCCGATGGGTTCNAGCGGATGGCGGCGTTCTATGCCGAACGCGCGGCTGGTGGTATTGGCATGATCATCACGGGCGGCATCTCGCCNAATGAAGAGGGCGGTGTTGCGGTCTACGATGAGAACGGCAACCCCGTCTTTGCCGCTTCAAAGCTTAATACCGATCGAGAGGCTGAAGGCCATAGCCTTGTCACCCATGCAGTTCATGCGGCCGACCCGGATGTGAANATTGTGATGCAGATACTGCATATGGGCCCCTTGGCANACAATCCGAACCTCGTTGCTCCATCAAAAATCCGATCCCGCATCAGTAAGTTAACGCCGAATGAGTTAGATGCTGAAGGCATTGAAAAACAAATCGCAGACCATGCGAATTGCGCTCGACTAGCCAAAGAGGCGGGATACGACGGTGTTGAGATCATCGGTTCCGCCGGATACCTCCTTTCGACCTTCTTGGTTGAGAAGACCAATCAGCGAACTGACGAGTGGGGTGGCAGCTACGAGAACCGAATGCGGTTTCCACTCGAGGTGGTGCGACGTGTTCGCGCGACCGTTGGAGATGACTTCATTGTTGTTTTCCGCATTGCCGCAATGGACATGCTTCAGGGCGGTATGAGCTGGGATGAGATTGCACTCCTGGCGAAGGAGCTCGAGAAAGCCGGTGCCAGCATCATTTCAACTCACTTTGTTTGGCACGAGGCGAATGTCCCCACCATCGCCACGATGGTGCCCCGGGCAGCCTTTACGCGCGTCACTGCGAGAGTCCGAAAAGAAGTCAGCATTCCCGTCATTACCTCTAACCGAATCAACATGCCGGAAGTGGCTGAGGAAGTGCTAGAGAGAGGCGACGCTGACCTGGTATCCATGGCCCGACCCATGCTGGCCGACAGTGAATTCATGAACAAGGCTGCAACGGGCCGGCGCGATGAGATCAATACCTGTATTGCCTGTAATCAGGCGTGTCTCGACCATACCTTCAGCATGAAAACGACCTCATGCCTTGTAAATCCGCGGGCCTGTCACGAGACGATGCTCAGCTATGAGCCAACGCAGTCACCAAAATCGGTAGCAGTGATTGGCGCAGGGCCTGCGGGTCTCGCCTACTCGACCGTTGCGGCAGAGCGTGGCCATAAGGTCACCCTGTTCGATGCTGCTGATGAAATTGGTGGTCAGTTCAATCTGGCTAAGCGTGTGCCTGGTAAGGAAGAGTTTCACGAGACGCTTCGTTACTACAGCAAGATGCTCGATAAGTTTGATGTTGATGTGAGATTGGGTGAGCGAGTGTCAGCGTCCGACCTTGAGGGACAGGGCTTTGATCACGTTGTCGTTGCAACGGGCATTACGCCCAGGATTCCGAATATCAAAGGTATCGACCACCCCATGGTCGTGGGCTACATCGACGCCATCATGGGACGCAAGCCCATTGGCAAAAAGGTCGCAGTGGTGGGCGCAGGCGGTATTGGCTTCGACGTGACCGACCTTATTACTCACGACGGACCTTCAGCGGCACTCGATATTGACGTGTTTGCGAGGGAGTGGGGCATTGACTTTGAAAACCACCCACGAGGTGGCGTGACCGGGGTTGAGCCGCAAGTCGCTCGAGCGGATCGAGAGGTTTACCTGATTCAACGCAAATCCACGCCTGTTGGCCGTGGTTTAGGTAAAACAACGGGTTGGACGCATCGCACCACGCTTGGCCGTCGAGGCGTCAACATGGTCAATGGCGTTGATTATCGGTTGATCGATGATGATGGCCTGCACCTGATGATCGAAGACAAGCCCGTCAGTCTCGATGTAGATACGGTGATTATTTGCGCGGGTCAGGAGCCACTTCGTGAACTTTACGATTCACTGGACGATGCTGGGGTCAGTGTTGAGCTGATTGGCGGTGCGTTTGAGGCGGCTGAACTGGATGCGAAGGCGGCGATTAACCAGGCCAGCTGGTCGGCTGCAAAACTATAAGCTGGGAGGTTACGGATGGCGTTCTGGTATCTCAATATAGCGGCGCTCTTCGCAGCGGTTGGCGCCGTATTTCACGGCTACGTTGGTGGTCGTATTTATCTGGGGCACATCAACGGCAGTGATCTTGAAGACCTGACTAAATCATTGAGTGTTGTTTCGTGGCAGGTCTTCACTATCTGGCTTGCCGTGAGCGCGGGCGTACTCGTTTGCGTCTCGCTCGACGCCAGTCTGGGACTCATGGTTTATCCCATCATTGCAGTGAACGCGTTATGCGCTCTGCTCTTTGTATATCTTGGTTTTACGGGACACGGGCAGCTACTGAAATTACCAGGCGCTTACCTGACTGGTGCAACCGCGGGCTTGGCCTATCTAGGGGTAGGATAATCTGTTGATCTTTAGGATGGAAAGCAAATCGCGGGATCACCATCCTGCCATTGAGGGTACTTTTTCATCACACCTTTAAAGAGATCGCTTTCAAGAAGTCGCTCTAACCAGGTGGCAACCTGCGGATAGGGCTTCCCTGACCACCAGTTTGTATCGACCGCAGCAAATTGCCTGACGAAGGGCATCACAGCGACATCAACCGCGGACAGCGAGTCGCCCCTCAAGTAACGATGATGAGTCAGTAGCTGCTCAAGCTGATCGAGAAAAAGCTCACCTTGCGCGCGGTACCACTGCTCGCTCTGTTCAGGGAACCTCACCGCGTATTTATAACGATCTAGCCAATGCTTAAACGTATTATCACAGCTGTCGATGAGCGGATCTTGTAGAGCCTCACCGCTCAACCAGTGATCCGAATCGTGCTGATCAAGGGCCCACGCCATCACATCGAGACTTTCGTCGATGACACGCCCATTGGTTTCAATAAGAACAGGTACCGTGCCCTTCGACGAAGCTTCCAGCATAGCCGCAGGCTTATCTTTGAGGACCACTTCGCGCAAACCAACCTCGATGCCGGCATAAGCAATAGCCATGCGCGCTCGCATCGCGTAAGGGCAGCGTCGGAATGAGTAAAGCGTTGGCACAGTCGTCATGACCTGATTGTAGAACCCGCACACTAATGATCAAAATAAAATGAATAATGGCGCACATCAGTCGCATCATTACGGGGGTTAAGGCATTATGCGTGGCCCAAATTGGAGGTCGTCATGTCATCTAGCTTTCATCCGCCCGTTCGAACACTAATGGGTCCCGGTCCTTCGGACGTATCGCCACGAGTACTTGCGGCATCTGCGCGTCCTACCATTGGCCATCTTGATCCCCTGTTCGTCGGTCTCATGGATGATGTGAAGAGACTCCTGCAGTATGCCTTCCAAACAAGTAATGAGCTGACGATACCGCTATCGGCGCCAGGGTCGGCTGGTATGGAGGCTGCGTTTGTCAATTTGCTCGAGTGCGGCGACAAAGTCATTGTTTGCCAGAACGGCGTCTTCGGCGGGCGTATGAAGGAAAACGTCGAACGTTGCGGGGCGACTGCAGTCATGGTGATGGATCGTTGGGGTGACCCCGTTGACCCCGAGAAGCTGGAAGCCGCGATTAAAGCGCATCCCGACGCGAAAGTGGTTGCGTTTGTCCATGCTGAGACCTCCACTGGCGTTCGAAGCGATGCAGAAACACTGTGCCGACTGGCAAAAGACGCGGGCATGTTGGTGATTGTCGATGCGGTGACGTCACTGGCAGGCATCGAGCTAAAGGCCGACGAGTGGGGGGCGGACGTCGTCTACTCTGGGACTCAAAAGTGTCTCTCAGGATTGCCCGGTATCTCGCCTATCACGTTTAGCGATGCCGCTGTTTCAGCCATTAGTGCGCGAACTCAAAAGGTCCAAAGCTGGTTCCTGGATATGAATCTCATCATGGGCTATTGGGGCGAGGGCGCGAAGCGCGCTTACCATCACACGGCGCCGGTTAACGCTGTTTACGCCATTCATGAAGCGCTGCTCATGCTTGAAGAGGAAGGGCTTGAGGCGAGTGTGGCGCGTCACAAGGCCAACCACCTCAAGCTAGCGGCAGGGTTGTCTGAGTTAGGGCTTGAATTGGCTGTTGCTGAAGCATGGCGGTTACCACAGCTGAACTCAGTGCTGATTCCCGAGGGCATGGATGATGCGACCGTCCGAGGCCGTCTCCTAAACGAGTTCGACCTTGAGGTAGGTGCAGGCCTTGGCGAGCTTGCGGGAAAGCAGTGGCGTATTGGCTTGATGGGCTCCAGCAGTAATGATGTGAACATCAACCGATGTCTCAGGGCATTTGAAGCGGTGCTTCGCTAATAATCTTTGATAAAGCGGTCTCGCTCGATTCGACAGATTCGGACTCATGACTGCCTTAGTTGACCTGCCGATCTCGACCTTCCCAGAACGGTTTTCTGAGTTCCGTTTTGAGCACTTTACCGGCGCCCGATAGCGGCATGGGCTCTGCTCGGAAGGTAAAGCCTTTGGGTATCTTGTAGCCTGCAATACTGGTTCTGCAGTGGGCGACTAGCTCTTCCTCGGTGGCAGTCTGGTTCGGGTGCAAAATAACAATGGCATGCACAGCCTCACCCCACTCATTATGAGGGATGCCAATGACTGAAACATCCTGAACAGCTGCGTGGCTAATGAGAGCGTTTTCGACTTCGGTTGTGAAAACGTTTTCGCCGCCTGTGACCACCATGTCCTTCAGTCTATCGACAATATACAGGTATCCCTCGTCATCAAAGATGCCCGCATCACCTGTATAGACCCAACCGTTTTGCAGTGCTCTTGCCGTTTCCTCCGGCTTATTCCAGTAGCCCAGCATTGTGTGTGGGCCACGCACTACGACCTCCCCAGATACGCCGATACCGCAGTCCTTTCCGTCATCATCAAGTACTCGAATGTCATTGATTGGCGTCGGACGCCCCGCTGATTTGAGAATTTGTCCGCCGCGACGGTGATCCTCTGGCGATAACATCGTGGCTACGGGCGCCAGCTCGGTTTGTCCGTAAGCCTGCACCATCCCAATATGGGGCCATAACTCCATGCAACGTTGAAGTGTAGCGGCGGGCATTGGTGACGCGCCGTAGATTATTTTTTCCATACTCGAAAAGTCAGCGGCTTCAATATCGGGGTGATCTAGTAGCATCTTGATCATGGCCGGAACCAGTAGAGCGTGCGTTATCTTCTCTTCCGCTACCGTTGCCATTACGGCTACCGGATCGAAGCCTTGCAGAACAACGTTTTGTGCAGCAGAGAGGGTCGCGCCCATGCCGCCTGCAAAGTCGGCCATATGGAACATCGGTGCTACGTGGAGGTATCGACTCTCCCGTGTCATACCGAACATGGGTAGCGAGCCCATCCCACTTGCCCATATCGCCGAGTGCGATTGCATCACACCCTTCGGGAATCCGGTTGTACCGCCTGTATAAAAAATACCCGCCATCTCATTACCGCCTCGTGTCGACGGCGCGCCGGGTGAATGATCCTCGATGATCACTTCGGCATCGATTGCCCAGTCTGGGCAGGTACCTTCGCCAATGTAGATGCAGTGCTCTAAGCAGACGAGCGCTGAACGCAGTTCCTCCACCTGAGCTGAAAACGCATCATCAAACAACACGGCACGGGTACCCGAGTCGCCAATAGCGTAGTTGTTTTCCGGAACAGCCCAGCGGGTATTCAAGGGAACGACACAAAAGCCTGCCCACGGGACAGCAAACAAGGCTTCGTAGTACGTGGCGCAGTTAAGGCTCAGAATTCCGACGCGGTCGCCCTCCGAGAGGCCAAGATGTTGAAGGCCACTTGCCAACGATGCGACCCGTCGCTCCGTATCGACCCAAGTGAGGTTAGTACCTTTATAGGTGGTGGCAACACCAGTTGGATTCAGACGCGCTGCGCGCTCGATCAGGGACTGAAGGGCGATCATGATGTTGGGCTCCTGAGTACTGCTTATCGTTATGTGAGACCAAAACTAGACAGATGATGAGCTAAGGTCAACGAGATACTTCAATGGGGTGATGCGGCTGTGTGAACTGTGTCGAGAACCCCAACCTTGGTATCACTTCCATGCAAAGCGAGGTTGATCGTAGTGAAGCACTCGCGTGTTTTTACCTAGGATACCGACCTCACGGAACTGGTACAGGAATGCCGCTGTGGGTGCATAGATCTGGTCGACACTTAATCTCATCGAAAGTACTGTTCGATCGCTATCCGGTACCTCGTCAAACTGTGGGGCAGAAGGGTTCGCTAACTCTCTAAAGCTGACTGTGTGAATCGACGCTACTTCATCAGGGTTGGGCCGTAATTGATCTGATTCTTCACCGGACCAAAGAACGATGGGGGTGATTCGATAACCTGAGCGTGTAATGTAGTCATCTAACCGGCCTATGATCGCGTTGCGAGGGAGCGAGAGGTTTATCTCTTCCTCAAGCTCCCGTAAGGCAGCGTCTTCCGCCGACTCCCCGTTATCCAGCCGCCCGCCCGGCAGTGCCCACTGACCGCTATGAGCACGCAATTTCCCAGATCTGCGGGTAAGCAACACCGACGATTTTCCACAGCTCTGTGCAATAACAATAGCGACAGCGGCAGCACGAAGCTCTCCAAGAGGCTGGCTTTGACTATGAAAGCCGGCGACGTTTTGGATGATCGCCAATCGAGTGAGATCGTCACAGTTATCGAGTAGAGAGGTTTGCATAGTGACTGTGCCTAGCCGGCAGCGCTGTGACGGTAAAATGTATGATTGTTAGTGCTTCACCAAAATAGTCGAGGGCACTAAGCGCCGTAGCTATCTACCGCTGTCAGCATGCGGGTAATCAGCTCTTGCTCTGCTTCGTTGAGTTCGGGTTTCCAGACTTCGAATATCAAAACAAAGCGATCTTCCGATGAGTGGTTCCATGCTTCGTGCTCAATGGTGTCATCGAACAAGAATGCCTCGCCTAAGGCCCACTGGCGGGTCTGGTTGCCTACCCGAAAACCGCAGTCGTCCGGGATGATCAAGGGGAGGTGACCAATCAACCGACTATTAATCATGCCGTTGTGAGGCGGGATTGTCGCGCCCGCCTTGAGTCGCGAAAACAGGATATTGGGGCAACGCTCACCTGAAAAGACCAACGGAAGCGCGTTCATGGCCTTGGTGGTTTCTCGGCAAAGGCTTTGATTCTCGGGGATTGCCTCACCGTTCTTCCAAAGGTAAAAGGCACCCCAATCGTCATTACCCGCCATACCGTGTGTATCAAAGACAGGTCGTTCATTGTTCTCGGTGAGATATGGATCGAAGGATGTACCGTGCGCGATCAGCCCATTGAGCTCGTCAAGAATGACAGACGTTTTGGCTTCCAAGTTTTCAAGCCATGGGAATTGATCGCGTGGGTAGAATTCGTGAACGGGCAGATCCGGGATCATGATGTGACGCGGCTCGGGGTAAAATAGCCGTCGTTTGCCGAGCAATAAATCAACGGCGCCCTGCATACGGGGAGTGCATCGATCCGTGTTGTCTAACAGTGGTTGGACTTCACTGGTCATATGCTGGCTAAAGGCCGTTTGCAAGTCCTGTAATCGGGTCTGCGCTCGAAGAAATTCAACTCGGATTTCCTGAACCATTTCAGGGTGCAACGGACTGAGGGTTAGAGCTCGCTGATAAAATGCTGCCGCCGCGCGGGGGTTATTCTGCGCGAAAAAGGCATCACCCTTTACGACAAAAGCTCGAGCGTTTCGGGCTTCGTGAGCAATTGCACGGTCTGCCGCCTCGTGCGCGGTCTCGTAGTCGCCCATATTACGACTAGCGAGCGCAATAACACCCCACACGGTCGTGTCGTCAAGACCAAGCTCTACCGCCTGCTTAGCCAGAAGAACGGCATTTTCAGGTTGCGTTGCCCGTAGCGCGGCAATGGCATCGCCCAGAAGTTGCTGCGGATTGGTAGAGAATTGAGTGCCGGTAGTCATCGGGTGTGTCCAGAGAGAATTAATATTGGTTGCCATTATGCAAAAAAAAGGGGGGCTTTCGCCCCCCGTTTATCGCTTGACAAGTCAGCAACTTAGAACTTGACGGTTACACCAGCAAACAAGTAGGTGCTTACGTCAAATAGACCAGGGTAGGTATTGTTGTTGCCAGTACCTGTGCCTGACGAAGTTGTGACAGGTGCGTCTTCACCCAACAGGTTGTTGGCACCGATACGAACCTGTACGTTCTCGCTGTAATCATACGTTGCAGCTAGGTCAAGGTAATTACGCTCTTCCATTTTATCTTCCAGATAACCTTGTGGATCCGTCAGACCGTAGAGCGTTGTCTCACCTACGTGACGCCAAGTCGCAGAAACTCTTACGTCATAAGGACTAACCCAAGTCGCAAGTAAGCGGTGGTTATATTCAGGCGCAGGCAAACCACAAGGCCCTGCATATGCATCTGTACATTCCACCTTGTCATCACCAGGGATAGCAATCGTGTAATTGGTATCCAGGAAAGTTGCCGCGTAATCAAAGTTAATTGATCCCATATCGCTCATATCGAGTGAGTATGTGATGTTAACGTCGATACCCTCTGTGGCGTCTGTTGCAACGTTGACATTCTGAGTACTAATACCGGCTAACCCACCATCAGGCGCGATGTTCAACAGGTGCAGCGTACCTGCTGTATCACGTGAAATGTTGGCACAGAACGCTGGATCGCCCGTTGTCAGACAGCGATCATAGGAAGTCTGAGCCGGAACTGTACCAATCGCGTTTGTTACCTCGATATCGAAGTAGTCGATTGCGATTGAGAGGTCTTCAATCATGCTTGGCGTGATAACAACACCGAATGTTGTTGTCTCACCGCGCTCTGCAACCAGGTTGGGATTACCACCCGTGATCAGGTTGAACTGACCCGCGGCACTAGGATCAACACTTCCGTACTGAGCCGCTGACAGACCAGTGTTAGCACACTGAGCCTGCGTCGCTACGGGATTTGGACCAGAGCACTGGTCACCATCACCGTTAACAGGAGACAGCTCAACCAAACCCGTGTTGATACCAACGTACAGATTAAATACGTTTGGCGCACGAATTGCGACAGACTGATTCACACGGAAACGAATGTCGTCACTCGGTGCCCAACTCAAACCCGCAAAGTACGTATCCGCGTCAAAAGTATTAGATACGCCATTNCCGTTAGTCGTGTAGTCGGAGNACCTGTAACCCGCATTGAGGCCCAGCTCTTGGATCATTGGCTGACCAGTAATCAGAGGTATGGACATTTCCATGAACACTTCCTCTACTTCGATCTGTCCAGCAATAGGCAAGGTCGCACCACCCGTACCGGTCAGACCACGACCACCCGATACCTTNGAAATATCGTCTGACAAACGCCCTAGGTAGTCTTCGCGGTATTCGAAACCTACCAGGCCTGTCATACCAGNATCCGCCATTGGNCTCTTGATGCCCATATTAGTCAGATCACCTTCNANNGTNCCGCCGAAGACGGTCTGNTCNGTATCNCCTGTTACTATACCAACGCCCATAATGAAGGCAGCTGCTTCATCAGTAACGTTTGTAGAGCCATCGGCGCCGCGGGTGAAGATATCCCAAGGCAGACAGCCACCGCTTGTATCNCGGCAGACAGGGTTACCNGATCCGTCGTCAACGATGTANAGCGCCTGCTGGACGCGGTTGAAGTTCAGATCATTTTGAGAGATTCGAGTGCCCTCAGTTGCAGCGTATTGGGCAAAGATNTCAAACGAGAAGTCATCGNTAATGTCGCCACGCATACCGAAGATTGCACGCCATGTNCTGTTNTCGTAGGTGCTTCTACGAGGTCCACCTTCAATGTTACGGTGCGAGTTGATGAACTGAACATCAACCGANTCGTTACCGGCAGCCATCCAATCTATACAGCTAATGAAGTTTCCATCGGCATCGAATGTACCCGTCATATCACCCAGGCGGACACCATCTGGATTGTTGTTGGGATTTCCACCAAATAGCAATGGATTGTCGCAGTTAGTTGAAAACGGGCGGTTAAAAGATGCTGATTCAGCAATTTGTGCAACCGTCTTGTTATTCATGTAGGTGGTATCGAAATAAGCCTCAACACTCTCGGTCAGCTCGTAGTGACCGCTTGCACCCAAGTTCCATCGCTCTACAGGACGCTGGTAGTGGTTCACCGCACCGTAATTGTAGTACATGTCGGAACGGCCTGTGAATGGCACCAACTCGCCATTAAGCTCTTGGAACACAGTTCCAGATACGCCGTTACCGATAGTACCGTTGAAGCGACGGAAGTTAGATGAACCACCACAGAAAGGATCAGAGGAACCGAACAGC
Organism: Halieaceae bacterium; assembly: GCA_002691565.1. Classification (GTDB taxonomy): domain Bacteria; phylum Pseudomonadota; class Gammaproteobacteria; order Pseudomonadales; family Halieaceae; genus Luminiphilus. The sequence continues at coordinate 6,030 of NZIH01000042.1, read as the reverse complement.
GTACAGGCACCAGTATCACGGTCTTTTCCGATCATAGATTCCATATCTTCGTATGTACCGAATAGCGTAATGTTGCCTTTTCCGTCGTCACTGTTGACGCCCATTAGCACTGACATCAGACTTGCTTCGCCGGCAGTTGTCGCTCCGGGATCAAAAAAATCAGCTTCAGCTAACAGGTTTTGCATGTAGCCATTGNNGTTTTCGTTGTAGTTCGTGCTGTACTGATAATCGAACTCAAAACCTTCGAAATCTTTCTTCGTGATGAAGTTAACAACACCTGCTACCGCGTCAGAGCCGTATACCGCAGAAGCACCNGAGGTAACGATNTCTACGCGCTCAACCATTCGCGATGGAATCATATCGACATTNGCTGCCGATGAGAATGGACTGCCAAATGGCAGACGCTTTCCATCAATCAAAACTAGTGTACGAGAAGAACCTAGACCACGCAGGTTCAAGGTCGAGGTACCGCTTGCTCCGTTAGCAACTTCCGCCGTCTGGGAAACAAATACGTTGGGCAGAATGTTGACCACGTCTTCGACACGAGCTACACCACGGCTATTGATTTCTTCCGCACCGATCTGAACCANAGGTACTGAAGATGTAACGTTTGANTTGGTCAAACGCGAACCNGTTACAACAANCTCTTCGANATNTGCCTCTTCGTCTTGCGCGAACGCAAAACCTGGCAACGTCGANGCGACTGCTGCTGCTACCGCATGACTGAGGTAGTTTTTGTTAAAAGATTTCATAAGAAACNTCCCATAGTTAATGTAAGTTCAAGGGCTCCTTGCGGTGCAAATATAAAACACCAAGCGCGGTACTGAGACAGCTCCACTAGCTAACTTTAGCGAAAATATATGGCCACGCGATACCCGCACTCGCATTATTCAGGGTTAATTTCGGTTTTATTGCGACTTTTTTACGTATTTACGGGGAACTTTTTGCCGCTAACGCAACCTACGGTTTTTTTTGGTGCGGCAACGAGACCCCTATATTCACTTTATCGACCGAAAAAGGTATTGCCTAGCTCGATTTCAAGCCCTACCTCAGTCAGCTTTTTTCTCACCCGGGCTGTGCGATTGTTAACGATCTAGCTGACACGACTGATATCCTCTTTTAGGTAATACGTTGATGAGATGGACCGGCAGATTTTGGCTCGGAAAGCAGTGAATATATGAAGCGAGATTTGAGACAGGATGTGCAGAGCATTCAAGCGCATTTAATGCAGGGGCGTTTTGATGCAGGAATTAAGCTCTGCCGCGAGGTTCTTTCTTACGCGCCGCGCGAGCCCAATACCTTATATATGCTCGGCGTGGCGGCCGCCCAAATCGGTGACGCGGCGACTACGCGAGACGCTTTTTCCCAAGCGTTGACTGTCACGCCTGATCGCATTGATCTCTTGTTGAATTTCGGAAACTTTCTGCGCGAGACAGCGGCGCCAGCCGAGGCACTGCCCCTCCACCAGCGAGCCGCGTCTCTTGCGCCACAAATGCCTGACGCATGGAAGGCATTGGCAATGACACAGCTGCGCTTGGACCTGTGTGACGAAGCACTATTCAGCGCCAATAAGTTGATCAGTATTTCTCCCAAGGATGAATCTGCGTGGGAGCTAGCGGCTGGTGCCGCCCAGCGCCTAAAGCGACTGGATGAAGCGGTCAGCATGATCGAGCGGGCGATCCGGTTGATTCCTGGCTCGGCCATGCTGAATTACGCCCTAGGCCAGTTGTGTCGTGAACAGGGCAACTTCAAAGACGCAGCTATCGCGTATCAGACGGCGCACACTTTGGGGTTCGATTCACCTGATCTTTATCGAAATACCGCGGAGTCCCTGTTGGAGTCCGGCAGGTCGCATGACGCAGTGGCCTTCGCACGCCTCGGATTGGATCGCCACTCGACAGACCTTGAGCTACATAGAGTGGTGACCAGACTTCACGTTGAGAGCAACTCGCCTGGCGACGCCGTCGAGGATTTGATTATAGCGGCGCGGAAGCATCGGACAAATCCATCACTTTGGGAGACAGCGATTGGCTTTTTGAAGTATCTCGATCGCAAAGGCGATCAGCGTGCGTTGTTGGCCGAAGCGTTGGCTTCTGGATGCCCATCGACTCCGGGCCTGCAGAGCCTCGAGGCAATTGGGCTGGGCGATGAGGGTAGGCGAGATGGCATGGTGTCTTCCTTTGAACGCCTCCTTGACCTATACCCCACTGAGACTGGTATCAAATTTGATTTCGCGGTGCAGCTTTTGAAAGCCAATGAGCCCGATCGGGCCGAATCGCTATTGGTAGACGCTCTGAAAATTGATCCGCAAGACCAATTGGCGCTCGCGTTTCGCTGCTCNGCACTACGCATGATGAATGACCCGCGAGAACCGACACTTGTCGATTACGATCGCATGGTCTTTGACGTACAGGTGCCGGTACCGAGTGGCTACAGTAGCGCTGCTTCCTATTTTGGCGAGGTTGCTGAGGTACTGGAAACGCTGCACCACACGCAAGCGCATCCCATCGATCAAAGTGTCCGTGGTGGCACACAAACTAACGGCTTTTTATTTCGCATCGCAGAGCCGCTGGTGAAAAGTTTGGAGCAACAAATACGACTGGCCGTTGTCGATGCGATCAGTCGTTTTCCCAATGATCCACGACATCCTTTCTGGGGCCGTAATGTGCAGGGAACATCTGCCAGTGATGTTCTTTTTTCCGGCGCTTGGTCCGTGCGACTGAGGGCTCAGGGTTATCACACGAACCACGTGCATCCCAAAGGCTGGATTAGCTCTGCACTTTATATTGCGGTTCCAGATGAGGTTGCAGGTGCTACTGACGATGCTGGCTACATTCAGTTTGGCGCGCCTGAAGATAAGTTGGGACTCAATCTCCCCTCAGTTCGCACAGTGAAGCCAGAGGTTGGGAAGCTGGTGCTATTTCCTTCCTATATGTGGCACGGCACAGTTCCATTCGAGTCATCACAGTCAAGAATTACAGTTGCCTTTGACATAGTGCCGCATAAGTAGGGGTTGCCTGTTTCACTGGGCGCCGCTGTGGGTGTGCGACTATTGAACCTCTCTGACAAGAACAGTTTTGCCACTGGACACCACAGTCATCTCCCAGCCACCCATCCAGTTCTTTTTGAATGTGACACGCCTATCGCTACCACGGTGGCGATAATTCGCTGATGATCGCTGTCGCCAAACCTGCCCGTTGTCCAGCTTGAAAATGGTTTTGCCGGTCCACCCCGTGAAGTCGCCACTCAACCTTGCCTCAAAGGCGGAATCAGACTGTTTTGCTTTTTCGCTCTCGCGTTTGTCTGCAAGTTTCGCGGCCACGCGACGATCGACCTCGGCCTCGATGGCCTCGGGCGGTGCCTTCAATTTCGCTGGCTGTTCTGTCGATTCACTCTGCTTATCCGTTGTAGTTCTGGTGACAACACTTTCAGTGCGGCGGCCGTAGTTCTCCTGTAACCAGTTATTAAGGAACTCCCGTTGCTCGGCGGTAAGCGTGTCCACGCCCGACTTCAGGCGTTCCTCGGCGCTCATCACGCTCTCGATGTTTCCGGATTCCGATGCCAAGGCTGGGCCGTTAGAGATCATCATGAAGGATGTGACGCCTATCGCCGTTATGGATGCCGTGTGGCGCTTTAACCAGCGAAAAGTGCTCATGTTAATCGTGTTGTTCATCGTTGCTGAATGTCTCTTCAGATCAGTCTTAAATACCTATTATTGACTAGCATACTGACACAAATTCGAGGGCGAGGGCATTACGATACACCGGCCGCAAGCTAAAGCGTCTCGAGAGGGCTGGTGCCAACTTATGTTGGTGGATCGCGAAGTATATGAATGGACGAGAGCGATCAGGGGTTACTGGATGTCCGCTATCACTAACGGAGTGAAGTGGTGGGCCCAGTAGGACTTGAACCTACGACCAATCGATTATGAGTCGACTGCTCTAACCAACTGAGCTATGGGCCCTGAAAACGCAAGTGGTTTGCGGGCGGCGAGTGTACCACGGCGCAAACTTTAAAAGTGGGGGGCGGACGTCACTTGCAATGCACTTTCCCTCAATTTCCCTTTCGTATCGATGCCACAAGGTGATAGCGTTCGCCGCAATGTCTTTGAGCAACCTTAAAGCAGGTAATAATGAAACGGTTCGGGAAAGGTCTTTTTGTATTTGTCATCGTCAGCTTGGGCCTCGCATCGTCGTGTGCGGTCAACGAGTTTGAACTTGATCGCGAGGTGTACGAGCGACAGATAAAGCAAGTTACCTGAGGCATGTCATTTGATCAGTTTCAAAGCCTATTTCTGCAGCGTATTTCCCGAGGAGCCAATAAAGGCGACTTCGAAACATTGATCGCCTATGAGGTGGCCTACGCGTACTACTCTTTTGCTGCAACAGGAGCGGACCGGCGTAACGACTTCACTGGTACCGAGCGGGTCGTTACCTGGTTCTTCTTTCTGAACGACCAATTGATTAAGGTCGGCGAAGAGGATTCATGGCCCTCAGAGGCTGATCTGAAAGCAGCGCGCTGAAGCCTTTACCCTCCCGCTTCAGCTTTATTAAGGGCAGCTATTCTCTCTATTGAACTTTCCTATCTACCCTTTCTAGCCGTCATCCAGGCTGAAGCGGCTTTTTGCTGTGCCATCGTTGCGGAGAAAACAGTGAGCGTCGGGTCGGTAGCGCCCGTTCGACCGATACTGGCTATCTGCTCGTAGAACCAAAACTGCGTCGCAAACGAATTGATGGTCCGTACTGCATTGAACCTCGTCAGCCACATGAGCCAGCTGGGAAGTAAGGAGAGATTGTCTTCGTAGCGAGCGAGCTCGTCTTCTCCGTTCAACAATCGGTTCGGGCCGTCCGCATCGACACACAGAGGGCGGCCTAAGCCAATCATGTCGGCACCGCCTGTCTCTAACACGTGATTCATGACTTCTTTGCGACGAAGACCACCTGTCACCATGATGGGTATAGAGAGCTTTTCACGCATCGCCTTCGCAAAATCAACAAAATAGGCCTCTCGTGCCAGTGTGCTTCTGGCAAGTGACTGCTCTTCGATCGGCTCGACACCATCCAGATTGAGCAATCGTGGCTGCTCGTAGGTACCACCGGAAATTTCCAGTAAGTCAACGCCCGCATCCGCTAGCCACTTGGCTACCGTCAAGGAGTCATCAAAATCAAAACCACCTTTCTGGAAGTCTGCGCTATTAAGTTTTACTGAAATGGGGAAGTTGGTCCCGAGTGCCTCGCGTGCTTGAGTGACGATGGCAATGAGCGCTCGAGCGCGATTTTCCAATGTGCCGCCCCACTCATCTTCACGCTGATTTGTTAGCGGGCTCAAGAACTGAGAGAGCAGGTAGCCGTGTGCCGAGTGAAACTGCACACCGGTAAAGCCCGCTTCTTTGCAAGTAACCGCGCAACCTACGAAGCGCTCAACAATCGATTGGATCTCTTCCGTGGTCAGCGCGACGGGCTCTCCAAACTGACTCTGCGGCAAACGCAATCGAACAGCAGAGGGGGCCTTGGGTGCCGGATTGACGATTTTCTGTGTTTGCCTGCCAGCATGGCTTATTTGAGCCCACAAGTGATTGCCGTTACGTGTGCCTGCGGCTGCCATTCTCTGCAGTGCCGCGAACGCATCATCAGATAGTGCGCTGTCGACAATCACATTCCCTGGTCGTTCGAGGTGATCGCCATCGACCTGAATATTGCCTGAGAGCAGGATGCCAGAGCCGCCATCACTCCAAATACCGTAGAGCCGCTCTAATTCTGCTGATGCGGTCCCATTGGGATGCGCCAGACCCTCCGTCATGGCGGCTTTGCACATACGATTAGGTACCACCGCGCCACAGGGCAGGTTTAGAGGCTGGTTAAGCATGGGCTTACTCCGAGTTTATTTATTTTTCTGCGTCAAGCAGTACGTGGCAGCGCTGGTCATATAACAGCTCCGCTGACGCCGTATCATAAACGAAGTCTTGCCGGTATTTGTCCATAAACTCGTTGTCCTGCATCCGGAGGCGCTTGCGTTGCAATGCACTTAAGA
>NZIH01000041.1 GCA_002691565.1 Halieaceae bacterium | reverse complement strand
TTCAGTGGCGACGCACCGCCACATGGCGTCTTCCCCGCTGTCGAAACAGCACGCTTTGAGATGGGCCGTGACCCGAACAAAATGATGGCTTCGGTACAGAAGACCATTGACCTTGACCCGCTGGCGATTGTGCCGGGCCACAGCAGCATCATTGACGATCACTCGGAAATCCGCGAATTGATGACGCTGACACGGGACACGATTCAGTTTCTAATCGACCAAGTCGACCGCTTTTATTTAACCAATCGCTCCGTCGACGATTTGCTGAATACGATTGAGCTACCCCCGACCGTTGCTGCTCACCCGCAGTTACAACCCTACTACCATCGATGGGAGTGGATGATGCAGCAGCGGTTCACCAAGCGAGCGGGGTTCATCGATGACTGGATGGATTATCTGTCCCATAACGCTTACGACGAGGCACAACGCCTCGTGCCCGCCTTGGGTGGCCGAGAAAAAATCCTACAGATGGCAGCTGATGCCACCACCACGGATCCACAATGGGCCGCTCGACTTGCAACCTATCTAATACTCGTCGACTCGAGTGACGACGAGGCGCGTCTGGTTCGACAGCAAGCCTCCATTCGATTCGCACAAGTAACAAGCAGCACCAACCAGCGAAATTACCTACTTGGGCTCGTCGCGGAAGAGAACGGTGATATCAATTTCGATCGTATGCTTGCAGGGCCCATAACCCTCTCGCTGCAATCGATTGACGATAGTGAACTGTTATCAAGACTAAGAAGTCGAGTGATTGCCGAAAATGCAGACAACGTGGATATCGCCGTCAGACTGGTGTTGACCGATGGGGAAACATTCGACCTTCATCTGATCAACAATATTTTGCGCGTCACTTGGCCTGATCAGGAGCGAGCAACGTCGGGCCAATGGAAAACGGACCGGCAAACTATTATGGCTATTCTCACCAACGAGCTATCCATGATGGATGCACTCTCCAGCGGGCGCATTCAAACAAGCGGCAACCTGCAACGCAATCAGCGCTTCGCCTCTCCTTTCGAGTAGGTCAAGCTAGCCGACAAAAAAAAGCCGCGATGACTCGCGGCTTTTTTGCTTTACTTGCGAACTAACGACTTACTCGTCGTCCATCTCTTCTATCTCGTCATGCACTTCGGGTGCTGGACGATCTACGAGCTCAACATACGCCATTGGCGCCTTATCACCCGCACGGTAGCCACACTTCAAAATGCGGATGTAACCTCCAGGGCGCTCTTGATACCTGGGACCGAGCTCAGTAAAGAGCTTACCAACGGCTTCCTTCGACCGAGTACGATCGAACGCTAGCCGACGGTTAGCGACACTGTCGTTCTTAGCCAAGGTAATGAGAGGCTCTGCGTAACCGCGGAGCTCTTTCGCTTTCGCAACAGTCGTTTTGATCAGCTCGTGCTCGACCAGTGACACTGTCATGTTTCGGAACATCGCCTTTCTGTGCGAGCTATTCCGGTTAAGTTGTCGACCACTATGACGATGGCGCATGACGATTCCCTTTTACTGTCTGGCTTACTCTGAGGTAAGCGCAAAATCATCTGTAATAATTAAAAGTATTAAGCGCTTAGAAGACGCTCGTCGTCTTTCAAGCTTGCTGGCGGCCAATTTTCAAGACGCATACCCAAGGACAGGCCACGAGATGCCAGTACGTCTTTGATTTCTGTTAGCGACTTCTTACCCAGGTTAGGGGTCTTCAGAAGCTCAACCTCTGTTCGCTGAACCAGGTCGCCAATGTAGTAAATGTTTTCGGCCTTGAGGCAGTTCGCAGAGCGAACAGTGAGTTCGAGGTCGTCAACAGGACGGAGCAAGATTGGATCTACTTCGTCAGCTGCTTCAGCAGCGGCCGCTTGTGTCTGACCTTCAAGGTCAACAAACACTGCCAGCTGTTGCTGGAGAATCGTTGCCGCGCGGCGAATCGCCTCTTCCGGATCGATCGTGCCGTTTGTCTCAAGATCGATGACCAGCTTATCGAGGTCAGTGCGCTGCTCGACACGCGCAGAGTCAACAACGTAGCTCACACGGCGGATAGGCGAGAACGATGCGTCCAATTGCAAGCGACCGATTGAACGCGTCTCCTCGTCGCCATCGGCACGAGAGTCCGCTGGCGAGTAACCACGACCACGCTGTGCAACCACACGAATCATGAGAGGCTGTTCGCCCGTCACGGTACAAATGACGTGCTCTGGGTTGCGGATTTCAATGTCGTGGTCCGTCTGAATATCGCCCGCTGTCACAACACCGGCACCCGATGCAGTCAGAGTCAGCTCTGCTTCATCTTTGCCGTTCATGACAAGCGCCACACCCTTGAGATTCAACAGAATCTCAATAACGTCCTCTTGCACGCCCTCGATAGCCGAGTACTCGTGCAGAACGCCGTCGATTTCCACTTCGGTAACTGCGCAACCTGGCATGGAAGACAGCAGAATACGGCGGAGTGCATTGCCGAGCGTGTGACCAAAGCCACGCTCGAGCGGCTCGAGTGTTACCAGCGCTCGGGTTTGTGACTTTTCATCCACCTTAATGACGCGTGGGGTAAGAAACTCATTTACTGAATTTTGCATAGTGTTTCCCGTTCAAGAATTCGGTGTAGTTAGCTGTACGCAATCAAGCCTTATTTGGAGTACAGCTCGACAATCAGGTTCTCGTTAATTTCGCTTGGAAGATCCTGNCGCTCGGGCTTCGATTTAAAGGTGCCCTCAAGTTTCTCAGCGTTGACCTCAATCCAAACGGGGTCGGGACGCTGCTCAGCAAGGCCCATTGCCGACTGTATACGTAACTGCTTCTTAGCTTTCTCACGCACAGATACCACGTCGCCGGGCGCTACTTNGTAAGACGGGATATTGACCACGCGTCCATTAACCAAGATACCTTTGTGAGATACCAACTGACGCGATTCTGAGCGCGTTGAACCAAAGCCCATACGATAGACGACGTTGTCGAGCCGACTCTCNANCAGTTGCAGCAGGTTTTCACCGGTTGCACCCTTTAGACGAGCCGCTTCCTTGTAGTAGTTACGGAACTGCTTCTCCAGTACACCGTAAATACGACGCACCTTTTGCTTTTCACGTAACTGCACGCCGTAATCAGAGAGNCGGCCACGGCGTGCGCCATGCATACCCGGTGCAGTCTCTGCCTTACATTTGCTCTCGAGTGCGCGAACGCCGCTCTTGAGCTGAAGATCGGTACCTTCGCGACGCGAAAGCTTACATTTAGGTCCAATATATCGAGCCATTTATCTGTTTCCTCAGGCGGCGTTATTAAACGCGACGCTTCTTAGGTGGGCGACAACCGTTGTGGGGAATCGGTGTCACGTCAGTAATGTTGGTGATTTTGTACCCGCAGCCATTCAGTGCGCGAACTGCTGACTCGCGACCGGGACCGGGGCCCTTCACTTCGACATCAAGATTCTTGAGGCCATATTCTTTTGCCGCTTCTCCCGCGCGCTCGGCCGCAACCTGCGCAGCAAAGGGAGTCGACTTCCGCGAACCACGGAAGCCTGAACCACCCGCAGTGGCCCAGCTCAGGGTATTGCCCTGGCGGTCGGTAATGGTAACGATGGTGTTGTTAAACGACGCATGAATATGCGCTACGCCATCGACTACCTGCTTGGTAATCTTTCTTTTGGTTGTCTTTTTGGCTTGCTTTGCCATGTTCTATCCTGTCTCTATATCAACGCTACAAATTACGATGTAGCTACACATGTGAAGAGCGCTTAGCGCACTCCTTCCATTACTTGCGAATCGGCTTACGAGGCCCTTTACGCGTACGCGCATTTGTCTTGGTACGCTGACCGCGAAGGGGTAATCCTTTTCGGTGCCGCAAGCCACGGTTACAACCGAGGTCCAGCAGACGTTTGATGTTCATTGACACCTCACGTCGCAGATCACCCTCGACGGTGAGGTCTGAAACGAGTCCACGCAACTGATCCAACTCAGCTTCCGACAGCTCTCCAATCTTGGTGCTCTCTGGAATATTTGACGCAGCGCACAAGCGCTTCGCCTGCGTGCGACCAACGCCATAGATGTATGTCAGTGAGATCACTGCATGCTTGTGGTCAGGGATGTTTACACCGGCAATACGTGCCATTACCAATCTCCATTGTTGAGTGACTTATCGTCACATCGTTTGGACCCCATCGAGTTGGCGGTCCTAAATTTTCACTCCGAAACTAGCCTTGACGCTGCTTATGACGTGGATCGCTAGAGCAGATCACGCGGACCACTCGATTGCGACGAACGACTTTACAGTTTCGACAAATTTTCTTAACCGAAGCTCGGACTTTCATTTCTCTCTCCCAAGACCTAGCGCACTCGGCCCGCTGAGCCGATGTTGCTGAGGTTTGCTTTCTTCATCACACCCTCGTACTGGTGCGACATCATGTGGCTCTGAACCTGCGCCATGAAGTCCATTACGACCACAACCACGATCAGCATCGACGTTCCGCCCAGATAGAATGGGACGTTGAACATCACTACGAGGAACTGCGGCAATAGACACACCAACGCGATGTAGGCGGATCCAAAAATTGTCAGACGCGTCAGGACGCCATCAATGTAATTCGCTGTTTGCTGACCAGGTCGAATACCCGGCACAAATGCACCAGAACGCTTCAGGTTGTCCGCCACTTCGCTGGGATTGAACATCAGCGCTGTGTAGAAGAAACAGAAGAAGACGATGAAGCCAGTGAACAAAATAATGTTAAGGGGCTGACCCGGGCCGATAGCCACGGCGAGGTCCTGCAGCCAATCAGAACTGTCAGCACTACCAAACCACTGCGCTACCGACGCAGGGAACAACAGAATTGAACTTGCGAAGATGGCGGGGATAACGCCGGCCATATTGACCTTGAGCGGCAGGTGCGACGCGGGAGCCTGATACATCTGGCGACCCTGCTGACGCTTGGCGTAATTTACCGTGACTCGGCGCTGCCCACGTTCAATGAACACCACCAGTGCAATAACAATAATCGCGAGCGCCAGCACGCCCAACAAAATCAAGATGTTCAACTCGCCTTGCCGTGCCTGCTCCAGCGACTGACCGATGGCTTGTGGTAAGCCCGCCACAATACCCGCAAAGATAAGGAGCGAGATCCCGTTGCCTATTCCTTTCTCAGTAATCTGTTCACCCAGCCACATCATGAAGACCGCACCGGTCACCAGCGATGTGATTGCAATCACATAGAATCCNAGGCTGGAATCGTAGGTCAGTCCCTGATTGGCTAAGCCAACGGTCATCCCGGTTCCCTGAACCAGCGCAAGCGCGACAGTGAGGTAGCGAGTCCACTGGCTAATCTTCTTGCGGCCCGCCTCACCCTCTTTTTTGATGGCATCGAGCTCGGGTGTTACCGCTGTCATCAACTGCATGATGATAGAGGCAGAAATGTAGGGAAGAATACCCAGCGCTAAAATACTCATGCGCTCGAGCGCACCACCAGAGAACACATTGGCCAAGCCAAGGATCGTGCCCTGGTTTTGATCGAATAACGCAGATAGCTGNGCAGGGTCGATGCCCGGCACCGGGATGTGGGTCCCGATTCGGTAGATAACCAACGCTACTAGAACAAAACGGAGGCGACGGAATAACTCCCCCATCCCCGCATTATTCATTGATGGCATACCGTTAGCCATGCTTACGCCTCAACGCTTCCGCCAGCGGCTTCAATGGCTTCTCTCGCACCCTTGGTGACTTTGAGGCCTTTGACGTTGACTGCCTTACCAATCTCGCCAGACAAGAAAACACGTGCGCGCAATACGTCGTCTTTCACAAGATCCGCCGCCTTTAGCGCTGCCAAGTCAACAGTGTCACCCTCCACACGATTAAGCTCGTGGAGTCGAACCTGTGCCGTGGTGCGACTGATACGCGATGTAAAACCATACTTTGGCAGACGCTTCTGCAATGGCATCTGACCGCCTTCGAAACCGGCGCGTACCGTGCCGCCAGAGCGTGCCTTCAAACCTTTGTGACCACGGCCTGCTGTCTTACCAACACCCGAGCCAATACCGCGTCCAACGCGCTTAGCATCTCGCTTTGCGCCAGGTGCAGGACTTAAAGAATTCAAACGGAGTTCGTCGCCCATTACGCCTGCTCCTCAACTCGAACCAAATAGTTCACTTTGTTAATCATGCCTCGCACTGACGGCGTGTCTTCGACTTCGACGGTGTGCCCGATGCGACGAAGACCGAGTCCGCGAACGCAGGCCTGGTGATTCTTCAGGCGACCGTTAGTACTTCTAAGCAACGTCACTTTGATCATTTCTTTGCTCATCACCTAATTCCTCTTAGCTGAAGATTTCTTCAACTGACTTGCCACGCTTAGCAGCAACGTCTTCGGGTGAAACCATGTCGCGCAAACCGTTGTAGGTCGCTCGCACAACGTTGGCGGGATTCGTTGAGCCGTAGCACTTCGCTAAAACGTTCTGAACACCCGCAATTTCAAGCACCGATCGCATCGCACCACCGGCAATGACGCCTGTACCCTCTGATGCTGGCTGCATGTAAACCTTTGACGCACCGTGACGCGCTTTGACGGGGTACTGCAGCGTGCCGTTGACGAGTTCAACTGAAATCATGTTCCGACGCGCGGCTTCCATCGCTTTCTGAATCGCTACCGGCACCTCGCGCGCCTTACCACGACCAAAACCAACGCGACCATTGCCATCGCCAACGACGGTCAATGCAGTAAAGCTCATGATGCGGCCACCCTTCACAGTTTTGGCAACACGGTTCACCTGGACCAACTTCTCCTGAAGATCGCCTTCAGTGCGCTGATCACCCTGTCTCTTATCGTTTGCCATAACTTAAAACTCCAATCCGCCTTCACGCGCTGCGTCAGCAAGCGCTTTCACTCGTCCGTGATATTTGTATCCCGAACGATCAAATGCCACTTCGGTTACGCCAGCAGCCTTAGCGCGCTCTGCAACCAATTTCCCGACGGCAGCGGCTGCCTCCATGTTGCCGGTTGCACCACTGCGGAGGTCTTTATCGAGCGTTGAGGCTTGCGCCAAAACACGATCGCCTTCACCGTTAATAATCTGCGCGTAAATGTGACGCGGAGTGCGATTAACAGTGAGACGCACGTCACCTGCGGTACGCATACGAACACGCGACTTGCGTGCGCGGCGCAAACGCGCCTGAGTCTTATCATTCATCGCTCTACCCGTTACTTCTTCTTGGCTTCCTTACGCCGTACGTACTCGTCGGCGTAGCGGATACCTTTACCCTTGTATGGCTCTGGCGGACGGAAGCTGCGGATCTCCGCTGCTGCCTGGCCCACCGCCTGCTTGTCTGTACCTCGAATCACGATCTCAGTCTGAGTAGGTGTCTCTGCAGACAAGCCTTCAGGCAGCTCGTAATCAACTGGATGCGACAGGCCGAGGTTCAAGTTAACCGTCTTACCTGACGCCTTGGCGCGATAACCAACGCCATTCAATACCAGCTTTTTCTCCCAACCATCGCTTACGCCAACCACCAGATTGTTTAACAACGCTCGTGTGGTCCCGGCCATGGCACGGTTGGTGTCAAAGTCGTAAGTAATCTGTGCAACGCCTTCGTTGACATCAATACCGATGCCGTCCGTTAACGTCATTTCCATGGTCCCTTTGCCCCCCTTCACGGAAACGCTGCTGCCATTAATATTGACTTCAACGCCCTTGGGGAGGCTGACGGGGTTATTCGCTACACGTGACATGAATCGATTCTCCCGCTACCAATTAAAAGACTGTGCAGAGCACTTCGCCGCCAACGCCCTGCGCCTTGGCCGCACGATCAGTCATCACCCCTTTAGAGGTTGAGACAATCGCAACGCCCAGGCCACCGCGGACACTTGGCATGCCGTCCTTGCCCGCGTAGCGGCGCAAAGAAGGCTTGCTGAAACGCTCAATCTCAGCAATGACTGGCTTACCGTCGTAGTACTTGAGCTCGATGCTGAGACGAGGCTTACCTTCACCTGCTTCAACACGATGACCGGCAATGTAGCCCTCATCTTCTAGCACCTGCGCTACAGCGGCTTTCAATTTCGATCCAGGCATGTCGACGAATTTCTTTCCCGCCATCTGCGCATTGCGCACGCGAGTCAACATGTCACTGATGGGATCTTGCATACTCATAGTCGTTCGTCTCCGTTACCAGCTTGACTTAACTAAGCCTGGTACATCGCCGCGCATCGCAGCTTCACGTAACTTGTTTCGGCACAACCCGAACTTGCGGTAAACACCGTGCGGACGGCCAGTGATCTGACAGCGACGCTGCTGGCGAACCGGGCTCGCGTTTCGTGGCAACTTCTGAAGCGCAACTTGGGCTTCCCAACGCGCATCATCAGTCGCATTAACGTCAGCGATTGTTTCTTTCAACTTGGCCCGCTTAGCCGCGTACTTAGCAACAGTACGAGCGCGCTTATTCTCTCTGGCCACCATCGATTTCTTAGCCATAATTCTGCCTCAGCCCTTAAATGGGAAGTTAAAGGCGCTCAACAGCGCACGCCCTTGTTCGTCGTTCTTTGCCGACGTGGTGATTACAATGTCCATGCCGCGCAACTTATCTACCTGGTCGTAATCGATCTCGGGAAAGATAATTTGCTCAGTAACACCCATCGCAAAATTGCCGCGACCATCGAACTGCTTACCGCTGATGCCACGAAAGTCACGAATACGAGGGATCGCGATAGCAATCAGGCGCTCCAAAAACTCGTACATGCGCTCGTCACGCAGAGTGACCTTACAACCGATAGGCCATCCGTCACGGATTTTGAAGCCCGCAATCGATTTTCGCGACTTGGTTACGACAGGCTTCTGGCCTGCGATCTTCTGCATGTCCGCGACTGCATTCTCGAGAACCTTCTTGTCTCCGACTGCTTCACCCACACCCATATTCAAGGTGATTTTAGTGACGCGCGGTACTTCCATCACATTTGCGAGGCCTAGCTCCTCTTTGAGCTTAGGCGCAATCTCACTGCGATATCTATCTTTAAGCGTTGCCATTATTAGCTACCTCAAGAGCCTTCGGTTACGCGTCAATCGCGTCGCCGGTCGACTTGTAAATTCGAACCTTTTTACCGTCTTCCACTTTGTAGCCAACACGATCACCGCGACCCGCGTCTGCGTTGTATATAGCTACATTTGAAATCTGAATTGGCGCTTCCTTCTCAACGATGCCACCTGCAACGCCCGCCTGAGGGTTGGGCTTGGTGTGCTTTTTGATCATGTTGATGCCTGACACGATCAACTTGCCTGTATCCAGCACCTGGCGAACGGTTCCACGCTTGCCCTTGTCTCGACCCGCAATGATGATGACCTCGTCGTCGCGCTTAATCTTTGCCATTACCTTCTCTCCTAGCTACCGGCCGCTCAGATTACTTCTGGCGCCAGTGAGATGATCTTCATGAACTTCTCGCCACGCAGCTCACGTGTCACAGGACCGAAGATACGAGTGCCGATCGGCGCATCTGAGTTATTCAACAATACCGCCGCGTTCTCATCGAACTTGATCAGTGAGCCGTCGGGGCGACGAACGCCCTTACGCGTGCGCACAACAACAGCTCGCATGACTTGCCCCTTCTTGACCTTGCCGCGGGGGATTGCCTCTTTAACAGTCACCTTGATGATGTCGCCCACACGCGCATATCGGCGCTTCGAGCCACCCAACACCTTGATGCACATCACGCGACGCGCACCACTGTTGTCTGCTACTTCCAAATACGATTCAGTCTGAATCATTTCCCCACCTCATACCGCGGCTACGTGCCGCATTGGTCCTTTAACTCAAGCGATATCAGTCGCTGTCTCAACAACGTCAACCAGTATCCATGACTTGGTCTTGGACATCGGGCGTGACTCGGCAACTAACACTGTGTCACCCATGCCCGCCCGGTTATCTTCGTCGTGAGCGTGTACTTTTGACGAACGAGTGATG
Organism: Halieaceae bacterium; assembly: GCA_002691565.1. Taxonomy (GTDB): domain Bacteria; phylum Pseudomonadota; class Gammaproteobacteria; order Pseudomonadales; family Halieaceae; genus Luminiphilus. Next base: position 8,283 of record NZIH01000041.1, on the reverse strand, counting down.
TACTTACCGTAAACGGGGTGCTTCACGCGTCGCTCGATCAATACAGTGATCGTCTTGTCCATCTTGTCGCTGACAACGCGACCCTGGAGCGTACGAGCTGTGCTTTGCGCTGCTTCCATCACTGACCTGCCTTCTGCTGCAATACTGTTTTGACACGCGCAATGTCACGCTGTGTCTGCTTCAATAAGTGTGTTTGACCGAGCTGACCCGTCGCCTTTGCCATTCGGAGCTTGAACTGCTCTTCGCGCAAATCGAGCAACTGCTTGTTCAGATCGTCAACCGACTTCTCTACTAGTTCACTCGCTTTCATCACATCACCGATCGCTTAACAAATGTTGTCTGCACGGGAAGCTTGGCCGCCGCAAGCGCAAACGCCTCGCGNGCCAACTCCTCAGAAACACCCTCGACCTCGTACAACACACGGCCTGGCTGAATCTGGGCTACCCAGTACTCAACGTTACCCTTACCTTTACCCTGACGAACCTCGAGAGGCTTACCGGTGATCGGCTTATCGGGGAAAATACGNATCCAAATTTTTCCGCCACGCTTGATGTGACGTGTCATGGTNCGTCGAGCCGCCTCGATCTGGCGCGCCGTAATACGGCCACGACCAGTCGCCTTGAGGGCGTACTCACCAAAACTTACCTTGCTGCCCCGCTCTGCAAGACCGCGGTTACGGCCTTTCTGCATTTTGCGGAACTTCATTCGCTTGGGTTGCAACATACGTCAGTCCTCGCCCAATTAGCCCGCGGTAGCGCGACGCGGCGCTTNCTGGCNCTCATCGTTGTCACCGATGATTTCGCCCTTGAAAATCCAAACCTTGACGCCAATAACGCCATAGGTTGTGTGTGCTTCGTACGTTGCGTAGTCAATATCAGCGCGCAGCGTGTGCAGCGGCACACGACCTTCGCGATACCACTCGGTACGCGCGATTTCAGCGCCGCCAAGGCGACCGCTTACTTGCACCTTGATGCCTTCGGCACCCTGACGCATCGCGTTCTGAACCACGCGCTTCATGGCACGACGGAACATGACACGACGCTCAAGCTGCTGAGCCACGTTCTGAGCAACGAGACGGGCATCCATATCAGGCTTGCGAATCTCTTCGATGGTGATGTGAACAGGAACGCCCATTCGACCACTCAGNTCCTGACGTAGTGACTCAACATCTTCACCTTTCTTACCAATGACAATGCCTGGACGCGCAGTGTGGATAGTTACACGCGCTGTCTGCGCAGGACGCTCAATCACGACTCGGCTAACTGATGCGGCATCCAGACGCTTCAAAATGTACTCACGTACTTCGAGGTCTGTTACCAGCTGCGACGCGTAGCGCTTGCTGTCTGCATACCAAACCGAGTTGTGGTCCTTGACCACACCTAAGCGGATACCAGTCGGATGTACCTTCTGACCCATGCGGNCTTCTCCTTAATTNTCGTTGTCAGCAACNCCTACCGTGATATGGCANGTGCGCTTAAAAATTCGATCGCCACGACCNTTTGCTCGGGCACGCATACGCTTCATNGTCATGCCCTCNTCAACAAAGATCGTTGANACNCGNANCTCATCNACNTCNGCNCCGTTGTTGTTCTCNGCNTTNGCGATAGCTGAGTTCAATANTTTGCGGACGAGNTGNGCNCCTTTNTTNGTGCTGAATTCGAGNAGCGTNAANGCGTCACCNACNGNCATNCCNCGCACCTGGTCTGCGACCAGNCGGGCTTTTTGAGCNGAGATGCGTGCGCCGCGCAATTTTGCTGAGACTTCCATCATCTTTCTCCGTAGGCCTTAGCGCTTCGCTTTCTTATCGACAATGTGGCCTNTGNAAGTNCGCGTTACCGCAAACTCACCAAGCTTGTGACCNACCATGTCTTCGTTNATTAGTACNGGTACGTGCTGACGACCGTTGTGAACAGCAATTGTCAGACCGACCATATCGGGCGAAATCATCGAACGACGCGACCANGTCTTAATGGGTCGGCGATCGTTAGCCTCTAGAGCTGTCTCCACTTTCTTCATCAAGTGAAGATCGATGAAGGGGCCTTTCTTCAGTGAACGTGGCATCTGTTATCTCCCCTTACTTCTTGTTACGACGACGAACAATGAGGTTGTCCGTNCGCTTGTTCTTACGAGTCTTGTAACCCTTGGTTGGAACACCCCAAGGCGTNACTGGGTGACGNCCACCNGATGTACGTCCNTCACCACCACCNTGGGGGTGNTCNACCGGGTTCATGGCCACACCACGAACCGTTGGGCGAACACCNCGCCANCGTGATGCACCGGCCTTACCNAGCTTGCGNAGGCTGTGCTCGTTNTTNGANACCTCACCNAGNGTNGCNCGGCAATCAACTGGCACNTTGCGCATCTCNCCNGAACGCAGNCGAANCGTNGCGTACTGACCTTCACGNGCNACCAGCTGAACNGNNGCNCCNGCAGANCGCGCCAACTGNGCNCCNTTNCCTGGCTTGAGNTCNATNGCNTGAATCACNGCACCNACNGGNATNTTACGAATNGGCAGGCANTTACCNGCCTTGATGGGNGCNGCNGCACCNGANNNCAGNACGTCNCCNGCTGAAACNCCCTTTGGNGCNATGATGTAGCGGCGCTCGCCNTCAGCGAANAGCANNANNGCAATGTGNGCTGTGCGGTTTGGATCGTANTCNATGCGCTCAACNTTGGCGGGAATCCCGTCNTTGGTGCGCTTGAAATCGATGACACGGTAGTGGTGCTTATGACCACCGCCAATGTGNCGNGTTGTGATTCGACCGAGGTTATTACGTCCACCTGNCTTCGAGTTCTTCTCGACNAGAGGNGCGTANGGCCCGCCTTTGTGCAGCTCCTTGTTCACCACGCGNACGTGATGACGGCGGCCTGCTGATGTCGGTTTACTTTTTACGACTGCCATGACCTATACCCCTTAATTGATCGTCGCAAAGTCAATCTCTTGACCCTGCGCCAAACGCACGTAAGCCTTCTTCCAGGTCGGCTTCGTGGTCCAACCAAAACGGTTGCGCTTCGTTTTACCTTTNACGCGCAGAGTNTTGACGTCGTCTACAGTTACTTTGAACAGCTGCTCTACCGAGTGCTTGATCTCGTCCTTGGTCGCATCAACCGCAACCTTGAACACGTACTGATTGTTNGCGTCGGCAACAATNGCTGCCTTCTCTGACACATGAGGCCCCATCAAGATCTGGAATACACGCTCCTGATTCATGCCAAAGCCTCCTCAAACTTCTTCACTGCATCGACNGTGATAACCACCTTCTCGTGGGCGATCAGACTCACAGGGTCAACACCCTCAACATCCCGGACGTCGACCTTGTGCAGGTTGCGCGATGCGAGATACAAGTTTTGATCTACCTCGNATGCCACAATCAGCACGTTCTCGAGTCCGTAGCCTTTGAGCTCCTCAACCAACAGCTTGGTTTTTGGCTGCTCTAGGNTCATGTTCTCNACGACTACCAACCGCTCGCTTCGCGCCAANTCAGAGAGAATTGACCGCATCGCTGAGCGATACATTTTCTTGTTCACCTTCTGGCTGTGATCCTGCGGAGTCGCCGCAAACGTCACACCACCACTACGCCAGATCGGTGAGCGGATCGTTCCCGCACGCGCACGACCCGTGCCCTTCTGACGCCATGGCTTCTTACCACCACCCGCAACCGCCGAACGGTTCTTTTGTGCTCGCGTACCTTGACGCGCACCTGCGAGGTAGGCAGTCACAACTTGGTGAATCAACGCCTCGTTGTAGTCCCGAGCGAATGTCGCCTCTGAAACCTCAACCTTGCCTGGCTTCTTCTTACCGGGCTTAACTACACTTAGTTCCACAGTAAGCCTCCTTAACTTCGCGACTTGGTTGTTGGTCGAACAATCACGTCGCCGCCAGGAGCACCGGGGACCGCGCCCTTGATGAGCANCAAATTGCGCTCAACATCGACACGTACCACCTCGAGGCCCTGCGTTGTGACGCGCTCGGCACCCATGTGACCCGCCATCTTCTTACCTTTGAAGACGCGGCCTGGTGTCTGACACTGACCCAGCGAACCAGGCGCTCGGTGTGACAGCGAGTTGCCGTGCGTGGCGTCTTGCATACGGAAATTCCAGCGCTTAACAGCACCCTGGAAACCCTTACCNTTCGACTGACCCGCGACATCGACCTTCTGGCCTTGCTCAAATCGCTCAACGGTTAGCTCGGCGCCCACTTCGAACGCTTCGTCAGAGCCATCCAAACGGAACTCCCAGAGTCCTGTTCCGGCTTCGACACCTGCAGCGGCAAAATGACCCGCTTCTGGTTTGCTAACTTTGGAGGTCTTACGGTTGCCCGTTGTGACCTGAATTGCACGATACCCATCGGTATCTTGCTCTTTGATTTGAGTGACGCGGTTTGGAACTACTTCCACTACGGTCACTGGTACTGATACGCCGTCTTCGGTAAACACTCGTGTCATACCNGATTTACGGCCGACTATTCCCACAGTCATGGTACTAACCTCTCCGTGTACGGGGCTTAACCCTCTATGGCCGAGTAAGTCTCTTACTCGTTACACACCCAGCGAACTGGGCAGGCTTATTTCTAAATTGTCTCTATCCCAAGCTGATTTGGACTTCTACGCCCGCAGCAAGATCTAGCTTCATCAACGCGTCAACGGTTTTTTCCGTTGGCTCGATAATGTCCATGAGTCGCTTGTGTGTGCGAATCTCATACTGGTCCCGTGCATCCTTGTTCACGTGAGGCGAAACAAGAATGGTGAACTTTTCCTTCTTCGTTGGAAGTGGGATGGGTCCACGGACCTGCGCGCCGGTGCGGCGTGCGGTCTCGACAATCTCCTGAGTAGAAGCGTCGATGAGTTTGTGATCGAACGCCTTGAGGCGGATTCGAATACGTTGATTCTGCACAAGCAATCTCCTAAAAAGCCGGTATCCGCATAGGGATCCCGAAAAAAAGAGAGCGAATTCTAGGTGCGAGGGTGGGTGGTGTCAACTGCAATTTCTTGTCAGTTATTACCTTTTCGCGAGCTTTCCTACGCACAAAAAAAAAACGGGCCTATTGGCCCGCCTATCTAGCGTCATATTTAAGAGAGTCTTATGGGCAAATCTCTCACGCGCTTTCCGGTAGCTGCAAAGATCGCATTACCGATGGCAGGCGCCACCGGAATCAGCGGCGGCTCGCCCATACCACTCGGAAACTCGTCGCTATCGACAAAGACAATATCGAGCTCCGGCACGTCGCTCATGCGCAAAGGCGTATAGCGATCGAGGTTTTGCTCTGCCACTTCACCGTTGGCGAACTGGGCTCCCTCATGGAGTGCCAAGCTGACTCCCCATAAGGCTGCTCCTTCCGCCTGTGCCATGGCACCATCAGGGTTCACCACGGTGCCCACATCAATGGTTTGCCAAAGCTTCTTTAACGTTACGTCGCCAGACGAGGGATCGACTGCCACGTGCGCCACGCAGGCAATCCAGGTGGGCATGCCCCGCTCCTGACCATGACCTACGGCGACGCCCAAGCCCTCGTTAGCCGGCATCTCGCGACCCCAGCCAGCTCGCTCTGAGACATCCTTGAGCACAGCCGCAAGGCGCTTGGCTCCTCCCACGGTACTGCCCTCGCCGCCCGCATTCTTACCAGCGCCATCGAGCAGGCCCATTCGCATCACAACAGGATCCTGACCCATCTGGTCGGCAATCTCATCGAGGAAACTCTCGACACCCCAGCTAATCCATCCGGGTCCTACGGCACGGAGCCAACCGGGCAAGAATGTCTGTTGTGCAAGCCCGTTGTTAATCGCTCTCACGCGATGCGCTGGCAGGCTGTACCAATGATCAGAGCCATTGATCGAAAACCCATCCAGCTCCCCCTTTCCATCAATGCCGGGGCCAATAAAAAACGGCGCCATACTCTTGGTCGGCCAACCAGCCGCGACGGCGTGATCAACGCCGCTCAATACACCGTCGGCGTCAAAAGATGCCTCAAAGGTGCAGACCGACGGTGAACGAACACAGTCAAATCGGCTGTCAGTAGCACGGTCGAAGATCAACTTAACGGGCCGCCCGAGCGAGCGCGCTGCCAACGCGGCTGGGATCATCTGATCACCAAATAGCCGTCTACCGTAACCGCCCCCGAGGTAGTACTGATGAATAATGATATCCGTCTCGGGCATCTCCAACGCTTGCGCGAGGTAAGGAAGAATTAACGATTGCCACTGGTTACCCGCGTGAATATGGCATTTCCCATCCGCGTCAAACTCGACCAATGCATTCTGAGGCTCCATCGTAAAATGCAGTGCTGTACCGGTTGTGTAGGTTGCTGACATTGTCGATGCCGCGTTTGCCTTGGCAGCACCCATATCACCCTCATTCACGAAGAGCGCACCCGCCTCGGGGTCTGCAGTTAACCGCGCACCCTCAGCAAGAATCGCGGCCTCGGTCACCGATGCGGTGGGCCCTGGCGTCCAATCGACGCTAATCGCCTTCACTGCTTTCAACACCGCAGCCATGGTCTCGGCGGCTACAACGACATGCCCCTGGACGGTTTGACTAGGGTCATTAATCTCTATGGCACCGATATAACCAGGAATCGTTTTGGCCGCTGATTCATCGATACCATTAACCTTACTGCCATAGCGCGTCGGTGGCAGTAACGGCATGGCATAGGCCATTCCTGGCAAGTCCGTATCCAATCCATAGACAGCAGACCCCCCCGACTTTGCAGCGACATCAAGATTTCTCAAATCACGACCAATTACGGTTCGCTCAGCCGGCGCCTTGACGGGCATCGCCGCCAACTCCTCCTCCGTAATTACGCGCGAGAATTCACCGTTGGTGATAACTTCAGCGAAGGTCAGTGATTGATCACCCGACGTGACCACACCGTTTTCAACACTACAAGATTCTGCCGGGACCCCCATGAGCTTGGAAGCCGCATCAACAATGACGGTTCGTCCGGCAGCGCCTGCCTGGGACAGCAAGGTAAAAGACGTATGCACTGACCATGATCCGCCAGTCACCATGACGCCCCACTTAGGATCAGTATCGACATGCTTAAATGAAACCTTGGACCAGTCAGCACCCAACTCATCAGCCACGATTTGAGCCAATGACGTACCGACGTGCTGACCCATCTCCGCACGGACAATATTGATCAGAACATCGCCAGCGCCATTGATCTCAAACCATATGTTGGGCGAAAAAACCTTCGACAAATCGCCACTGGCTAGCGCTTTAGATGCCTGGTCTGAACTGCACCCAGACACCAGCGAGCCCATACTCATCATGAGAGAGGAGCCGGCAACACCTGCTATGAATGATCTTCTGGAAAGACCTTGTCGCTGATGCTTCATGACATTGCCCCCCCGTTTGCAGCCGTTTTAATCGCTTTCTTGATACGGGGATAGGCCATGCAACGACATAGATTGCCGTTCATTGCCTGCACAATTTCTTCGTCAGAGGGGCTCGGATTGCGCTCGAGCAAACCAGCGGCCTGCATAATTTGACCGGACTGGCAGTAACCGCATTGCGGCACCTGCGCCTCGGTCCATGCAGTTTTCAATGCCTCTCCCACCGGAGTTGCAAGGCCTTCGATAGTGGTCACCGAACGCCCTTCAACCGCACTAACGGGCGTGACGCATGAGCGCATCGGGTTACCATCAATTTGAACAGTACAGGCACCGCACTGTGCAATGCCGCATCCAAACTTCGTTCCACGTAGCTTCAGCTCTTCGCGCAACACCCACAATAGTGGCGTGTCAGTATCGCTCTCAGCGCTGACTAATTCACCATTCAACATGAAGTTGACCATCATTGATCCTCTTTTTCTTATCTTTATGACATACCGCTGCTACCTATCTTGTACCAAACCGCGAGTACTTTGCCAAAAAAAAGCCCGCGAATTGCGGGCTCTTTTCACTATTGGAGTAAGACGAGGTGAGTACAGCAGTTGCAGCTTAGAAGCTGTTCTTCCCGATAATGGCGTCTGCGACATTAGCAGGCGCCTCGGAGTAGCGAGCAAATTCCATGGTGTAAGTGGCTCGACCCTGCGTAGCTGAACGAAGGTCGGTCGCATAGCCAAACATCTCAGCCAGTGGCACATCAGCATCAACGATCTTACCTGCTGAGCTACCACTCATGCCCAGTATGAGACCTCGCCGACGATTTAAGTCTCCGACGACATCGCCCATATTTGCCTCCGGTGTCACAACCTCGACCTTCATAATTGGCTCGAGCAGGACAGCACCGCCCTCATCAGCGAGTTTCTTGGTTGCCATACTGGCGGCGATCTTGAAGGCCATC
>NZIH01000040.1 GCA_002691565.1 Halieaceae bacterium | reverse complement strand
CCAGCTCGCGACTCACAACAACGCTCAGTGGCCAACCGGTACGTCTGCCTATCTTGGCCACGCGCCCTACTCGCCAGCCCACCATGGCTTGGAGTTCATCGATAAAGTCGTGATCATCCAGGGCAAGAAGACGCGATTGTGTTTCTCGGTGTGCACACCAGATGACGTTGTACCGGAGCGTTTTATCAACTGAGCTGGGGAGTGGCAAAAAGGCAAGCGGACCCTCATCGGTGAATCGCTCATACGCAATACCGTTGTCGTTACCGTTAGTTTCACAATTAAAGGCGATGGCAAACTGCGATGGCGCATGACGTTTTGCGCCAATTCCCAGCTNGTTTCGCAATGACGACTCAGCGCCATCTGCAATAATAACCAGGTCGGCGACCAACTCTCTTTGGTCGTCCAGCGTCAACACCGGCCGATCGGACGTCGTCATGAAGTTGACGACTNCGTGCCCCTCGATGACGTCTAGGCCTGCCGCATCACAGCGCTCAAGAAGTGCTGCCTGCAGTAACGCGTTTTCAACGACCCAGCCCATAGGCTCGTTTTGTGTTGGCTCGTCCTGCAACAAAGCGCTACCAAAACGCGATTTACGCGACACATGGATGTTTTCAATGGCTTTCGCGGATGCAGAGACTTCCCCCCAAAACCCCCATGACTCAAGTAGCTCTTTAGACCCGCGGCTGAGGGCCGTTGCCCGGGTATCGAGCGAGGCCTCAGGGGCTTTGGGCAAAGCGCGCTCAATGACAGTGATGTTAAGCAGACCACCGAACCGCTCACCCGCATGAGCCGCCAACAGCAGGCCAGCAAGCCCCCCGCCAACAACAACCAGCNCCGGGCGTTTGGTCATTACGNCGCAGCCATCAGCGCTTCTATTTCATCAGCNAGCTTTGGAACGCCCGCTGTNAGGACGTCGCAACCCGACTCAGTAACGACCACGTCATCCTCGATTCGGACACCGATGCCGCGCCACTTTTCGTCAACGCTCATATTGTCTGTTGCCACATAAATGCCAGGCTCAATAGTCAGCGCCATACCAGGTTCAAGCGGTCGCCACTTCCCATCAATGCGATATTCCCCGACGTCGTGGACATCAAGACCCAGCCAGTGCCCGGCCCGNTGCATATAAAAGTCGGTATACGCGCCAGACTCAATCAGCTCGTCAACATCACCCGAGAGTAAGCCAAGTTCAACCAGGCCCTCGGTAATTACCCTAACAGTGACATCGTGTGGATGGTTCCATTTCTTGCCGGGCTTGGTAGCGGCAATGGCCNCCAGCTGTGATTTCAAAACAATATCGTAGATAGCTCGCTGCTCCGCACTGAAACGCCCGTTAACCGGAAATGTTCGCGTGATGTCGGCAGCGTAGCCCTGGAATTCGCATCCGGCGTCAATAAGGACGAAATCGCCATCCTTCATCTTTGCATCGTTTTCCGTGTAATGAAGGCAACAGGCGTTCTTTCCGCTGCCNACGATGGAATTGTAGGCCGGGAATCGTGCGCCNTACTCGGCAAAGCTATGCTGTATGGCTGACTCCAAATGGTACTCGTAACGGCCGGGACGACACTCCCGCATGGCNCGACAATGCGCATCGGCACTGATATCGGCCGCCCGCTGCATCATGCGCACTTCCGCCTCCGACTTTATTAGCCGATGCTCATGCAGAAGCACAGCCAGGTCCGAAATGTCCCCAGGCGGTTTTGCTCCCGTGCGCACCTTGGCTCTAATCTGATTGATCCACCCGAATACCTGCCGGTCGAAACTATCATCGTGGCCCATAGAGTAATAAACGGTCGATCGGCCCTCGATCAGACCAGGGACAATGTCATCCATATCTCCCACGGGGTAGGCATCGTTCATTCCGAAATTCTTTACGACGCCCTCGGGGCCCTGCCGGTAACCATCCCACAGCTCTCGCTCCGGATCTCTGTCGCGGCAAAACATCAGCACTTGCCCCTGACGTCTTCCGGGCAATAACAGTAGGACGCCATCAGGTTCTTGAAAGCCTGTCAGGTAAAAGAAATCACTGTTTTGTCGGAACGGGTACTCGGTATCTCTACTGCGGGTAACTTCCCGAGCCGCTGGGATAATAGCCACACTGTTGGGCGCCATCTCAGACATCAGGCGCTTTCGACGAGCAGCAAACTCTGACTTACTAATTTTCACGATTGAGATTCCCTTTGATTAATCGCATCTTGAACGATACTTATCGCCGCTAAACGGACATAGTCTACCAACTCTTCAAGCTGTCTCTCCGCCTCCTCCGTTTCCACTTGATCAGTNTCCACCTGCGCAATNGCCGCAAAGTCTTTCAGCACCTNAGCGACCTCTGTCTCAATGGCCAGGCCCGCGGCCTGCCTCACCGTCATACCCTCGGTGAAACCGGATATGAAACCGGTAACCCAGTTGGAAAACGATCTNAGGCGCTGCTCGATTGGGTCGTCATCGTCCGGCAGCAAGACGCGGAACGCGTAATCTGTGTCCACAATAGCCGACAAGGTCGCGAGGTTGAGACGAGATACGATGTCCACCAGCTCACCCTGTAATTGCACGCCGACCGCTTTTTCAACCGAAGCCAATGTTTGTTCCAGATGATGTTGATCATCGGGGTCGAAGCCAGCACCCATGAGACCTACTAGGACGCCGTGAAGCTCGGATGGGTTCAGCGTTTGACCCGTGTTAAATAGTTGATCGGCTATTTCGTCCCATTCAGGCATGTCCTCAAAGGCGCCCAATAAATCCAGCATAAAGTTTCCATTCGTTGATTACCCCTTCAATCGGGGCATAGTGACCTGTCTTTGATTGACCCTCATGGGTCGCTTACCTATAGTGAAGCCGAATCGCGAGAAGGGTGCAATCCACGTGTCAGATAAGCTTGTAAAAACACTGGAAACAAAGGTGAACGACCTTATCGAGCTCAGCACCGAGCTAAAACTCGAGAATCAAGCACTGAAAAAACGTCTAGCCGACCTGCAGCATGAAAAGAGAGACCTCCTGGAGAGGCATCGGCGAGCGGGAGATTACATTGATCGCTCAATCAACCGTCTGAACTCGCTGGAGAGCAGTCAGTAATGCGACAACACACCGTCACTATCGACATCCTGGATAAGAGTTATCAGGTCGCGTGCGAGCCCGAGCAGGAAGAGGAGCTCCGGCAGGCGGCGCGTGACCTNGATGATCAAATGCGTGCGATTCGATCGACAGGTAAAGTCATTGGCTTGGAGAGAGTCGCCATTATGGCCGCGTTGAACCTTAGCCATCAGGTGCTTTCATTAAAGTCNGGTGATCAGCTCGACGAATCACAGGAAGAGGCGATAAAGGGTGTCACTAGCCGGATAGATGAAGCGCTATTCCAATTACGCCAGTTCGAAATTTCTTAATCCACCCTGCCAGAGTCGGNTATACTCACCCCTGACCTGGTGTATTTGCTAGACCGTCAGTCCTCGAGCCGATAAAGCACCACCCGGAGATTTCCATTTCTGGCTGTTGTGCAAGCCCGGCGCGACCGGGACGCCTGATGCAGAATGGGGATCACCACCTTGAACCGCTACGGTTCAAGGGCGACACCGTCGGCGGTACTCTGGGTCAGACTCCATTTTTGAGACGTTCATGCCATGCCAGACATGAAACTAGCAGTTCGCAACGATGTGCTTGGCAGGCGTCGCGCACTATCGGCTGAAGCTCGGGAGCAGAAGAGCCGGGCAATCGCCGATTCCCTGATCGAGCTGAGCGTCTTTAAGCAAGCGGTGACCATCGCAACCTACTTGCCGCTCAAGTCAGAGGTTAATCTGTCCCGCTTGTTGCAGTTGGAACACAGTGCCAAGCGGTTTGTCGCGCCTCGCACTCTATCCAACTTCGAATTGAGTTTTCATCACATCACCGCCACTGACGCGCTCGAGGTTGGATTTGGCGACGTAAGGCAACCACTCGAGTCCGCAGACCTCGTGCCCCTAGACACCATAGACCTGTTTCTCGTGCCGCTCGCGGCCTGTGATAGGCAGGGAAATCGATTGGGGTTCGGGAAGGGCTACTATGATAGGGCACTCACAAACGCGCCGGGTTTCAAACTCGGCGTTGGTTTTCATTGCCAATTAGTTGATCACNTCCCGGTTGATTCGCACGACGTACCCATGAATGGGTTCATCAGCGAGCGAGGGCTGATCCAATGCTGACCTCTTCAAAAAGGTAACGCTGCAATTACGGCTTGATGACTAGTCTAGGTTTTGCTGCCACGACTGGCTGAGGTCAACAGTCTTCGAGTCCTGCTCTCTTGCGGTCAGTGCACTGGCTGTAATGACCACAACAAAACCNANCAAAAGGACGCTAAACAACCCCGGCTTTCTTTTCCCCACAACTTCCCCACGTACTCAATTTCTTCTTACTTTTTTGCTTCTTNTGTCTCTTCACGCTCGCTTATCGCTACGAGCTTGAGGCATCATAGTGGTAATTTGTCACAAAGCAAGCGGCTTTAAGTAGGCTTGGTAAGCTGGATTTTCGGTTTCTTCCCAATAACGGAAGCCCACCTGGTCGAGTCTCGCNGTTAGTTTGCTGCGATCCTGATCGCTATCAGTGAAGCCCACCAAGATACGGCCATACGCCGCGCCATGGTTACGATAATGAAACAGGGAGATATTGAAATCCGACCCCAAAGCATCGAGGAACTTCATCAGTGCTCCGGGCCGCTCTGGGAACTCAACACGAAAAACGCGCTCATCGCTCTCNGTGAGCGTCATTTTCCCACCAATCATGTGCCTTACGTGTAACTTGGCCATTTCATTATCGGTTAAATCGACCGCACTGTACCCCCGACTCTCAAGCTTTTGCACGAGGTCGTGTACGTCGCCGCTTTTAGGCGCGACTGTCAGACCGACAAATACCTTCGCACTCTGCTCATCGGTCCCACGGTAGTTAAACTCGGTAATGTTGCGCTTCCCGATGACACCACAGAATGCCTTAAAGGCCCCCGGCACTTCGGGAATCGTAACGCTGAGAATCGCTTCGCGACGCTCACCAATGTCTGTGCGCTCCGAGATATACCTGAGTCGATCAAAGTTTGTGTTAGCGCCACTCAGGACAGCCACGACTGATGCGCCCGTTAGATCGTGTCTAGACAGGTAGGCTTTCATGCCCGCAATGGCTAACGCGCCAGCGGGCTCAGCAATGGCACGCGTATCATCGAATATATCTTTGACTGCAGCGCACATCTCGTCTGTCGTCGCTGTAATAATGTCATCGACGTATTGCTCGATGACACGGTGTGTCTCCTCTCCAACCCGCGCGACAGCACAGCCATCGGCGAATAAGCCAACCTCTGACAAGGTGACTCTCCCACGGTGTTGCCGCGCAGCAAGAGCACAGGCTGCATCTTCGGGCTCTACGCCGATGACCTTCACGTCCGGCCAGGTGTGTTTCAGATAAACTGCCATACCTGATAGCAAGCCACCGCCACCACAGGGAATAAATACGTAATCAGCAGGCTTGGGTGATTGCCGTGTGACCTCGACTGCTACGGTTCCCTGCCCAGCAATCACTTCAGGATCATCAAANGGGTGCAAATAGGTGGCGCCGCGCTCTTCAACTAGGCGATTGGCAAACTCTGATGCTTGATCAAATGCATCGCCCTCTAGGACAACGTGAGCGCCGCGCCGACGGACCGCTTCGACTTTTATAGACGGTGTGGTGATGGGCATGACAATCGTTGCCTGCACACCCAGTTTTTGCGCTGCTAATGCGACACCTTGTGCATGATTTCCGGCGGAGGCAGCGACAACGCCACGCGCACGCTCCTCATCTGAAAGCGATGCCATCTTGTTGTAGGCCCCACGGCACTTAAAACTAAAAATAGGCTGAAGATCCTCTCGCTTTAACCGTACGTCACAGCCCAGACGCTCAGATAACGCTGGCGCTTGCGTCAACGGTGTCTGAGTAGCAACGTCATAGACGTCGGCATTGAGGATTTTCTCGATGTAGGGGTCTGTCATCNCANANGGCACAGCNGCAAAACGCGAAGTTTACGCGAATATTAACGACGGCGCCGCTTCGCGCTACTAAATGCTNCCTGCGCTATAACGCTCCTGCATTTCAGCCAATGACAGTGGTTTTATTTTAGATGCATGCCCAGCGCAGCCAAAGGCCTCATATCGCGCAATGCAGATATCGCGCATGGCAACGAGACTCTCCTTAAAGTACTTCCTCGGATCGAACTCAGCTGGATTCTCAGCAAGGAAGCGACGAATAGCGCCTGTTGACGCCAGTCTTAAGTCCGTATCGATGTTGATCTTACGTACACCATGCTTGATGCCCTCAACCACCTGCTCGACCGGAACGCCATAGGTCTCAGGGATTTCCCCTCCAAACTCATTAATGATTGCCAGCCAATCCTGTGGTACTGCAGAAGAGCCGTGCATGACGAGGTGCGTTTTAGGGATGCTGGCNTGAATCGCTTTAATCCGATCAATCGCCAGAATGTCGCCCGTGGGCGGTCTCGTGAACTTATAGGCTCCGTGGCTGGTGCCACACGCAATTGCCAAGGCATCGACACGGGTATCGGCAACAAACTGTTTGGCCTCATCGGGGTCCGTCAGCATCTGGTCGTGCGTCAACTTTCCTGCAGCACCGACACCGTCTTCCTCACCTGCCTCACCGGTCTCTAACGACCCGAGACAACCAAGTTCACCCTCCACAGAGACACCGCAGGCGTGTGACATCTCTACCACCTGTGCTGTCACTTGAGCGTTGTAGTCATAATCCATGGGTGTTTTGCCATCGGTACCCAACGAGCCATCCATCATCACNGANGTAAATCCGAGCTGTATGGATCGCTGACACACCGAAGGAGAGGTTCCATGATCCTGGTGAACAACGATGGGCACATCAGGAAACTCCGCCGCTGCCGCATCCATCATCGCCCGCAGGAAAGGCGCGCCTGCATACTTCCGGGCGCCGGCACTGGCTTGCATGATCACCGGCGCATCGCAGTGGGCTGCGGCCTCCATGATGGCACGAGTCTGCTCGAGGTTATTCACGTTAAACGCCGGAACACCAAATTGATGCTCAGCAGCGTAGTCCAGTAACTGCCTCATGCTAATTAGCGCCATGGTATNTTCCTCTCGTCCTGATCACTGATCCTGATGTTCATATAAGATGGCAACCGCNGGTAGCTCTTTGCCCTCTACAAACTCTAAAAATGCACCGCCCCCCGTAGAAATATACGAAACACGGTCTGCAATATCGAATTCATCGATGGCAGCGAGCGTATCGCCCCCGCCAGCAAGCGAAAAGGCCGAACTATCGGCGACAGCTGTGGCGAGTGCACGCGTACCCGCGGCAAAGGCCGGAAATTCGAAAACACCCACCGGACCATTCCAGAGGATCGTCCCAGCGCCCAATAAAACCTCAGACATCTGCTGTTGGGACAGAGGACCTACGTCTAAAATCATGTCATCTTCTGATACTTCAGCAGCCAACTTGACGGTTGCCTCGGCCGTCTCGCTGAATTCTTTTGCCACCACAACATCAACCGGTAGCGGAATATGCGTCTTGGCCATCAGCGCTCTCGCGGTAGGAATCAGGTCCGGCTCATGTAGCGATTTGCCAACCGGATAACCCGCAGCCGCCAAAAACGTATTGGCGATTCCACCACCCACCAGAAGCTGGTCACAGAGCTCAGATAGGCGCTCCAGGACAGCCAGCTTGGTGGATACCTTTGACCCTCCCACTACCGCAACCATGGGCGACGCGGGTTCGCTCAGCGCGCGACCTAGGGCGTCAAGCTCGCCAACTAGCAGTGGACCTGCACAGGCTTGCGGGGCAAATTTAGCAACACCGTGTGTCGACGCCTGAGCGCGGTGGGCCGTGCCAAAGGCATCCATAATAAAGACATCGCACAAGCCTGCATAACGTTTGGCAAGTTCGTCGCTGTTTGATTTTTCCCCGACATTGAACCGAACGTTTTCTAGCAGCCAGACCTCGCCTGCCTGTGGTGCATCGGCCGGCCAATCAGACTGGAGCGAGACAGGTAGTCCCAGTAGNGCAGACAGCGCATCTGCAACNGGNGATAGNGANAACTCTTCAGAGGGCTCACCTTCAACGGGCCTACCCAGATGCGACATCAGGATGACGCCTGCGCCAGCNGCAACGGCAGCTTCAATCGTTGGAACCGCAGCTCGCAAGCGAGCGTTATTNGCTACTCGCCCATCACGCAGCGGAACATTGAGATCCTCTCTAATCAGGACTCGTTTACCGGCGAGCGAAAGCTGATCCATCGACAGCATAATTAACCTCTTTTCCTATATCTTGAATTCGTTTCAGTCTGCTAGCTAGATGACTCTTCGGCCACAAAATCCGACAGCCGCAGTACAATATCGACCATCCGATTGACAAATGCCCACTCGTTATCAAACCAAATCATTAACTTGATCAGNTGGCCATTTGATACCTGCGTCTGCGTCGTATCAACGATGCTCGACGCTTCAGCACCGAGAAAGTCACAGGACGCCAGTGGCTCCGAATTAACCGCTAGCACACCATCAAATGCGTCAATTGACTCGCTTATTGCCGCATTGACCTCGTGAGCCGATGTGCTTTNATCGACCGAGAGGACGACATCGAGTGACGATACGTTGAGCGTCGGCACCCGCAGTGCACGAGCACTAATTTTGTTNGATAGGTGAGGCAGGAAGCGCTCAACCCCCTGCGCCAAGCCTGTCTCAACNGGAATGACCGAGTTAAAGGCCGCTCTGGTCTTTCTCAAATCAGTGTGGTGATACGCATCGATGACCGGCTGATCATTCATGGCCGAATGAATCGTAGTGACTATGCCCGCGTTGATGCCGAATGCNTTATCAATCACGGACAGCACCGGCATTAGCGCATTGCTGGTGCATGATCCTGCCGATATGACTGACATATCGGGCTTCAACGATGCCTGATTAAGGCCCCAGATAATCGTGCCATCCACATCAATGCTAGCTGGCTGTGAGAGTAGTACCCTTTTAACGCCCTTGCCCAAGTGCGCCGAAGCAGAAGCACGGCTGAACTCCACACCCGTGCAATCGACAACAAGGTCCACTCCGCGATCCCCCCACGCTACGCGNGAGGGTTCCGTCTCGTGACTGAGTGCTATGGATTGGTCGGCAATTCGCAGTCCACCAGGCTCAATGGAGACAGGNTGCGAAAACCGGCCNTGGGTAGAGTCATACTTCAGCAGATGCGCGACGGTCTCGACATCGGCGACTTCGTTGCACATGACCAGCTCGAGCTCACCACTTGCGTCTTCNCGCTCGTGCAACCGACGAGCGAGAAGACGGCCGATGCGNCCAAGGCCGTTTATACCAACAGCGGTCATTAGCTGAGAATCACATCCTCAACTGCTTCGATNACGTTTTCGACCGTGAAGCCAAACTCCTTCATGAGCACAGGTCCGGGCGCCGATTCNCCNAAGGAGTTCATGCCGACAACTCGGCCATCGAGACCCACATACTTNTACCACCAGTCCTGGTGAGANGCTTCGACAGCGACTCGCGCGAGGAGATGGCTCGGCAANACAGATTCACGATATTCAACGTCCTGTCGCTGGAACACCTCGGCACAGGGCATGGANACGACGCGNACTCCTCGGCCTGCAGCTGACAGCTTTTCAGCCGCATCGGTAGCAAGTGCGACTTCCGATCCAGTCGCAATAATGATGGCCTCGAGCTCACCCTGCTCCTCTCGAAGGACATAACCCCCGCGGGTCACATCGGAAACGCGCTCNGCGGCCCCGACCTGATGCGGCAATGTTTGGCGAGAAAATACCAGCGCTGATGGCCCATCGGTTCGCAAGATTGCCTGCTTCCACGCAATAGCAGATTCGACCGCGTCGCAGGGGCGCCAAGTATCCAGATTAGGCGTTGATCGCATGGCTGTTAACTGCTCTACCGGCTGATGCGTCGGACCATCCTCGCCCAAGCCAACAGAATCGTGGGTGAAGACATAAATAGCGNGCTGTCTCATNAGCGCCGCCATTCGAACCGCGTTTCGCGCGTACTCCATGAAGATGAGGAAGGTGCCACCATAGGGAATGAAACCCCCGTGGAGNGNAATGCCATTCATCATCGCTGCCATGGCGAATTCTCGAACGCCGTAATAAATGTAGTTGCCCTCGGCATCGGANGCGTCGGCACCCACAGCACCNGGCCACAAGGTAAGGTTNGAGCCC
Source organism: Halieaceae bacterium (assembly GCA_002691565.1). Classification (GTDB taxonomy): domain Bacteria; phylum Pseudomonadota; class Gammaproteobacteria; order Pseudomonadales; family Halieaceae; genus Luminiphilus. The sequence goes on along the minus strand of NZIH01000040.1, from coordinate 60,095 downwards.
GCCAAATCGGCACTACCACCGAGAAGCTCGGGNAGTGTAGGTGCAATTGCTGCAATCACCTGCTGCGAGGCCTTACGCGANGCANCATCTGACTCGTTNGCAACGCACTGTGCTATGAAGTCATCNACACCGCTCAGGAACTCGGCGGGCAATTCGCCAGCCATTCGCCGNACAAACTCCTCAGCGAGCTCAGCACAGTCGCCCTTGTAAGNATCAAATGACGACTGCCAAGCGGCCTCAGCCTCGGCCCCGGCAGAGCGCGCATCCCAATGCGCATAAACATCATCNGGCACAACAAATGGGTCATGAGACCAGCCCAACGCTTCACGCGTCAAAGTGATCTCGTCCGCACCTAACGGGGCTCCGTGACAGGACTCTGTGCCTTCCTTGTTGGGGCTGCCTTTGCCGATAGTCGTCTTGCAGCAAATAATAGAGGGGCGTGACGTTTCAACGAGTGCCGCGTCAAATGCAGCGGCAATTGCATCCGGATCGTGCCCGTCAACGTCTCGAACGACGTGCCAACCATAGGCCTCAAACCGNGCGGGTGTATCGTCGGTGAACCAACCCTCGATTTCTCCGTCGATTGAGATTCCGTTGTCGTCATAAACGACGTTGAGCTTTCCTAAGCCGAGGGTACCCGCCAGCGAACAGGCCTCGTGACTGATGCCTTCCATCAAGCAACCATCACCAACGAAGCACCANGTACGGTGATCGACAACCTGATGACCNTGCTTGTTAAATCGCGCGGCCATGAGCTTTTCGGCAACGGCCATACCCACNGCATTGGCAAGGCCCTGACCAAGGGGCCCTGTGGTGGTTTCAACGCCAGGGGTATAACCGTACTCNGGGTGCCCCGGCGTCTTGCTNTGCAACTGACGGAAGTCTTTGATGTCCTCNATCGACAGGTCAAAACCTGTGAGATGCAACAGCGAATAAATCAGCATAGACCCGTGCCCGTTTGAGAGCACAAAGCGGTCCCGATCGGCCCAATTAGGATTGGCTGGGTTGTATTTGAGGTACCCAGTCCACAGGACTTCCGCGATGTCCGCCATACCCATAGGTGCNCCGGGGTGTCCTGTATTAGCCTTTTGAACAGCATCCATGGAGAGCGCTCTGATGGCGTTTGCTGCATGCTGTCGAGTTACGGTTGAGCCATTAACTTCCTGCAAAACGAGGTCCTCAATTGGGTTGCGAGTGAGCGGCGCTAATGATCGCATGAAAAGACTATCAAAGGCCGTGACGAGGCGAATTTTTATTGCAAACTTTTACTNNGAATGAGGTGCNGTNAAAGCGGTGGATCGCACGTCACAGACCNGTAATGGACGTTAAAAGAGAACGCGTGTTCGCAACGTACCTTCGATTGCCGTCAAGCTGGTGATGAGCGCTTTTGAATAATCTGCCTCGATGTCTATCACTACGTAACCTGTATNACCCATGGTCTGAAGGTACTGACCGCTGACATTCACGTTGTTTTCACTGAANACNTGGTTAATGGCACTCATGACACCNGGAATATTCTGGTGAACGTGCAGCAATCGATGCTTACCGTCGTGCGCAGGTAGCGCCACCTCAGGGAAATTCACCGCAGACGTTGTTGTGCCGTTATCACTGTATCGNGTTAGCTTTTCAGCCACCTCGACACCNATATTCTCCTGGGCTTCCTCGGTCGACCCACCAATGTGGGGGGTTAGGATGCACTGATCGAGCCCCCGAAGTGGCGATACAAATTCGTCGTTATTNGACCTCGGCTCCACNGGGAACACGTCAATAGCCGCGCCACCAATGTGTCCAGACCNCAGTGCTGNAGCCAAAGCGTCAAGGTCAACCACATTGCCACGTGAGGCGTTAATCAGCATGGCGCCCTTTCGCAGTTCGCCGATTTCCTTATTGCCAATCAACANCTNCGTACTTGCATGTTGTGGCACATGCAGGCTGACCACGTGCGCCTCTTCGAGGAGGCTGGATAGCGTTGCTTTGGGTTGTGCATTACCGAGTGGCAGCTTTGACTCAACATCAAAATAGATCACCTTCATGCCAAGACCCTCGGCTATCACGCCAAGCTGCATGCCGATGTTTCCATAACCGATAATGCCCAGCGTTTTACCGCGACACTCGTGGGAACCAGCGGCGGTCTTCTGCCACTCGCCTCTGTGAGCGGCAGCACTTCGCTGCGGCACNCCACGCAATAGAAGAATGACCTCGGCCATTACCAGCTCTGCCACACTTCGTGTATTTGAGAAGGGCGCATTGAACACCGGAATGCCGTTGCGGGAAGCNGCTTCCAAGTCGACCTGGTTAGTGCCAATNCAAAAGCAACCAATCGCAACAAGACGCGGTGCCGCCTCGATCACCTCCGCGCTCAGCTGGGTTCGGGACCGAATGCCGACGAAGTGAGCATCTTTGATCTCAGCCATCAACTCCTCAGTGGGAAGCGCCTTCGGATAGCAAACCACGTTGTCATAACCTGCNTTCGCTAGCGCATCGATGGCGCTTGGGTGAATACCTTCTAGNAGTAGGAACTTAATTTTGGACTTCTGTAACGATTGTTGTTTCATCAAAACTCTGACTTGGTGTCATGGTGCGGGGCGCAGATGATAACATNACGACGATTGCCTTTACGGAGTTCAGTGTGGCCGCCTCGTCGATAGACATTATTCAAGAGTTAACACAGGTGCTAACTCCGGAACAGGTGATGCTCGATCCCTCGTCACTCGAGACCTACGGCCAGGACTGGACTCGATTTACTTCACCCGCGCCGTCGGCCGTNGTNTTNCCTCGCGACACAGCCGACGTCGTGGCCATTGTCGAATGCGCNAGACGCTGCGAATTTGCGCTTGTACCATCGGGCGGTCGGACAGGCCTGAGCGGCGGCGCTTGTGCCGCCAATGGCGAAGTCGTCGTGTCGATGGATAAGTTAAACANGATCTCGACNGTCAATTTGACTGACCGAACCTTGACCGTGGGCGCCGGTGCCATTACCCAAAACGTGCAGCAAGCGGCCAGTGATGCAGGTCTGTTTTANCCNGTCGACTTCGCGTCGAGCGGTTCNAGCCAAATTGGTGGCAACATCGCAACNAACGCCGGTGGTATTAACGTCATTCGTTACGGCATGACCAGAGAGTGGGTAGCGGGCTTGACCGTGGTAACGGGGAAGGGTGAGATACTTGAGCTCAACAAGGGCCTCATGAAAAACAATACCGGCCTCGACTTCCGACACCTGTTTATCGGGTCTGAGGGCATTTTAGGGTTTATTACCGAGGCGACTCTCAAGCTCACTGCGCCACCCAAAGACCCCACCGTTTTGGTGCTCGGCCTGAGTGATATGACGGCGATCATGTCCGTATTGGACCGCGTTCAGTCAACCACGCCGTTGCTGGCCTATGAGTTTTTCTCGGAGCTTGCGGTCTCGAAAGTCGTCGAACACGCAGGGGTCACTCGCCCGTTCGAAACCCAGACACCTTTTTACGCCCTCGTTGAGTTCGAGCGGGAAAACGAGACAACTGATGCGCATGTCTTTGAAGCAGTCCAGCAATGCATGGAAGCAGGGTGGGTTGTTGATGCTGTAATGAGCCAGAGTGTGGCTCAGGCGCGGGCATTGTGGCGGCTTCGTGAGGACATCTCGGAAACAATCTCGCAATGGACGCCTTACAAGAATGATATTTCCTCGACCGTATCGAAGGTCCCCCAGCTACTGTCGGCCGTAGACGCCGTGGTTCACCAGAACTACCCAGACTGGGAGGTTGTTTGGTACGGCCATATTGGCGACGGCAATCTGCATCTGAATATTTTAAAACCTGAGAATTTGCTTATTGAGGATTTCAAGGCGCGATGCAACGACGTTTCCACGGATATCTTTGAGGCCATAAAAACGCTGGGTGGCAGCGTCTCAGCCGAACACGGTGTGGGCACACTGAAAGCGCCCTACCTCAACTACACCAAATCCGAGTCAGAAATTGACGCTATGCGCGCTATCAAGTCCATCTTCGATCCCGACGGTATACTCAATCCGGGTAAGGTGTTCTCCAGCGGGTAAGGCACGGCATAACAACCGAAAAAAGGAACCATCATGGACGCCCACGCGTTAAAGCAAGCAGTAGCCAGAGCGGCCATCANGCGAATNGATAGCCAATTCAAGAACGACATTATTCTTGGCATCGGAACTGGCAGCACAGCCGAGTGCTTCATCGCTGAATTGCCCCAATTGCGCGATCGGATAAGGACCACGGTATCGAGNTCTGAGCGTTCTTCAGCTCTTCTCCTCGAGCTTGGCTTTGAGGTCCAGGATTTAAATGATGTCGATCGCGTTGATGTCTATGTGGACGGTGCGGACGAGGCGACACAAGAGGGCTTTCTCATTAAAGGNGGGGGCGCCGCACTGACCCGAGAGAAAATCGCCGCGGCAAAGGCAAGCGAATTCATATGCATTGCGGACAGCAGCAAAATGGTGTCGATGCTAGGTGNATTTCCGTTGCCCGTTGAAGTCATCCCCATGGCGCGCACGTTAGTTCGAGATGCGCTTAATCGCCTGGGAGGTGACGCGGTTTGGCGAGAGGGTACGGTGACAGATAACGGAAACATTATCCTCGATGTTCACGGACTGAAGATTTCCGACCCGCTGGAGCTTGAAACGGTCATCAATAATATGACCGGCGTTGTTTGCAACGGGATCTTTGCGCACCGGCCTGCTGACGTCCTCCTTATCGGCAATGACACTGGAGTCGTCCGGGTTTTGTAAAAAATTCAATAGTCCAAACATTGACATATAAAGATATCTTTATATGATGCGTCGAAAACACATCGGGGGAGTTGCCTGTGAGCTCGTACGCGCTATTTACATCAGAATCCGTGTCAGAGGGACATCCGGATAAAGTGTCTGACCAAGTATCGGACGCCATACTGGACCTNTATCTANCAAAAGACCCAAATGCACGCGTCGCNGTGGAAACACTTGTTAANACAGGCATGGCTGTGGTGGCAGGTGAGGTCACCTCATCAGCGACGGTGACACCCGGGGAAATTGAGAGCACCGTACGCAAGGTAATCTGNGANATCGGTTACGACAGCTCCGANGTGTGCTTNGATGGTAATACCTGTGCGGTCATTAATGCGATTGGTCTCCAGTCTGTCGATATCGCAATGGGTACGCANGAAGCTGACGAGGCCAATCAAGGTGCAGGCGACCAAGGGCTGATGTTTGGCTATGCGGCCAATGAGACCGAGACATTGATGCCGGCCCCGATTTACTACTCGCACCGGCTGGTAGAGAAGCAAGCCGAACTGCGCCGCTCAGGTGCTGCTGACTTCTTGCGCCCTGATGCGAAGAGTCAGATTTCAGTGCGCTATGAAGACGGCAAGCCCGTCTCCGTGGATGCTGTCGTGCTGTCGACACAGCACTCCGCCGACATTGAGCAGGAGGCCCTGCGGGCTTTCGTGAAACGAGAAATCATCGAGGCCGTGCTGCCCAGCGACTGGCTTTCAGATAACACCAAATACCACATCAACCCAACCGGACAGTTCATTATTGGCGGACCTATGGGGGATTGTGGCCTGACCGGGCGGAAGATCATTGTTGACACTTACGGCGGTATGGCGCGTCATGGTGGCGGNGCATTCTCCGGCAAGGACCCGTCTAAAGTTGATCGGTCCGCGGCNTACGCAGGCCGATACGTGGCGAAAAANATTGTCGCTGCAGGNCTTGCTGATCGCTGCGAAATCCAGGTGTCGTACGCCATTGGGGTTGCNGANCCGACTTCCATTTCAATAGACACTTTCGGCACGGCTAAGATCGCTGAAGACGTCATTATTGATCTGGTAAGAAAGCACTTTGATCTTAGACCGAAAGGCCTTATCNATATGCTCGATCTGAAAAGACCCATATACCGACCTACCGCTGCCTACGGGCACTTCGGGCGTGAGCAAGCGGATTTCACTTGGGAGCGGACNGACAAAGCCGATGCGTTGCGCGCTGCGGCCGGACTTTAAGTAAATACGGCTACAAGGAGGTTTTTATGACCACTGCCATCGATTTAGCAACGTTTTCTGACTACAAAGTCGCTGANATTACNCTCGCAGANTGGGGTCGTCGTGAGCTGGCCATCGCTGAAACAGAGATGCCCGCGCTGATGACNCTTCGCGAGCGCTTGCGCGAGGAGCAGCCGCTTGCAGGTGCGAAAATTCTTGGATGTATTCACATGACCATTCAGACGGGTGTTCTTATTGAAACCCTGGTTGATTTGGGCGCCGAAGTACGCTGGTCGAGCTGCAACATTTTCTCCACGCAGGATCACGCGGCGGCGGCAATTGCAGCTCGCGGGATTCCTGTGTTTGCATGGAAAGGTGAAACAGAGCCAGAGTACGAATGGTGCATTGAGCAGACCATCTTACAAGATGGTAAACCCTGGGAAGCCAACATGATTCTCGACGATGGTGGCGATTTNACTGCGATGCTGCACGAACAATACCCAGANATGCTCGAGCGCATTCATGGNATCACCGAGGAGACGACCACCGGGGTNCATCGACTCTATGAAATGCTGGAGGACGGCTCACTCAAGGTNCCGGCAATCAACGTCAACGACGCNGTCACAAAGTCGAAAAATGACAACAAGTACGGTTGCCGCCACAGTTTGAATGACGCGATCAAGCGCGGTTTGGANCACTTGCTCGCGGGAAAGCGTGCTCTGGTCCTCGGCTACGGAGACGTGGGTAAAGGGTCGGCGCAATCGCTNCGCCAAGAAGGCATGATNGTACGAGTCACCGAGTGCGATCCNATCTGCGCGATGCAGGCCTGCATGGATGGCTATGANGTTGTGTCTCCCTTCATCAATGGTGTGAACGACGGGACAGATGCATGCATTGATCGACACCTGTTGGGACAAACGGATCTCTTNTGTTCAGCGACGGGTAATGTCGACGTCTGTAACGCTGCGATGCTTCGCGCACTCAAGCCCNGCGCCGTGGTCTGNAACATCGGCCANTTCGATAACGAGATCGATACGGCCTANATGCGTGAGAACTGGGAGTGGGAAGAAATAAAGCCTCAAGTGCACAAGATCTATCGTGATCGCAGCACCAACGACCATTTACTNTTGCTCGCTGAAGGTCGTCTAGTGAACTTGGGCAATGCGACAGGCCACCCGTCACGCATNATGGATGGTTCTTTTGCCAATCAGGTGCTCGCCCAGATTCACCTATACGCCAAGCGATTTGCCGATCTTGCCACCTCCGATAAAGCCGCGGCAATCAGCGTGGAAGTGTTACCCAAGCACCTGGACGAGCAGGTCGCAGCGCTTATGGTGGAAGGTTTTGGTGGTGTAATGACCAAATTGACCGACCAACAAGGTGATTACATTGGTGTAAGTGTCGACGGACCCTTCAAAAACGACAGTTACAAATACTAAACCTTCGAACTCGGTAGCTGTTAAGCTCCCGCGATATGCGCAGCTNCCGAGTTTANTCATCCCTACCCTTAACCGTTGGCNCTCAATGTAACCTTGATGAGCGTGCCANCCATCACNTTGCTCGCGTCTTACGCGTCAAGACGGGNGACCAACTNTGNGTGTTTAATGGGGATGGCAATAACTATTACGGATCCGTTTTCTCNGCTACGAAAAACCACGTGACCGTCTCGGTAGATAGCATTGAGCNGGCTGAGACAGAGTCGCCATTAATGACCTGCCTNGCCTTNGGGGTATCAAAGGGTGATCGCTTTGAATGGGNCATTAAGAAGGCAACCGAACTCGGNGTGACATCGATAGTACCTATCCTTAGTCAGCGCGTGGACGTCCGCTTGTCGCCCGAGCGCTGGCAGAAAAANCAGGAGCATTGGCAGCAAATCGTCATNAGCGCCTGCGAGCAAAGCGGTCGTGCAGTGATTCCGTTGGTGGAGGAACCCACAAACCTTNCNCACTGGCTGAGTCACGTCGANGCCGACTGCAAATTAGTATTAGACCCTNGCGNCGTCNGCAATGACCTTACTAATNAGCCCGTGCGCATAGCGCTCCTTATCGGGCCAGAAGGTGGGTTGGCANCGTCAGAACTAGACTTGGCCTCCGAGAATGGCTTCACCGCCATGAAATTGGGCCCTCGTGTGCTTCGAACCGAAACNGCACCGCTGGTCGCACTCAGCGTCCTTGGCGCTCGCTGGGGCGATATAAACGCTTGAACCAGAACNGGCCTCGAATCAGAATTCGAGGGTATACATCATTGGCGGGTGAGATCAGCATGGCATTACGTATTGGGGTTTTAATGGACCCTATCGCCACCATCAATACCAAAAAAGACACGACACTCGGAATGTTGAGAGCGGCAAGTGCGGCAGGCCACGAGCTTACCTATCTTGAACAAGCNGATCTCAGTNTTAGNAATGGTGAAACCATGGCCTCGCTGAGACCGCTCACCGTTTACGACGACGACTCCTACTACTACGCCCTGGGAGCTCGGTACGACGCGTCATTATCGACACTTGATGTTGTACTGATGCGCAAAGATCCGCCTTTCGACATGGAATTTTTTTACACAACGCAGCTTCTTGAAGATGCTGAACGACGCGGAACACTGGTCGTAAATCGATGCGCGAGTCTGAGAGATTGCAATGAGAAGTTGTTTGCAACGCAATTCCCCGAGTGTTGCCCACCCTTGCTGGTATCCCGAGACCCAAATGCGCTCAAAGGCTTCCACGCTGAACACGGCGATGTCATTTTTAAGCCGCTAGACGGCATGGGCGGACAGTCCATTTTTCGGGTTAGAGAGAACGATCCCAACCTCAACGTTATTCTCGAGACGCTGACCCAGCATGGTGATGTCACGATCATGGCGCAGCAATCCCTCCCTGCCATTAAAGACGGCGACAAACGTGTGTTGATGATTAACGGAGAAGCGGTCCCCTTCTGCCTTGCAAGGCTGCCGATGGCAGGTGAAAACCGCGGCAATCTCGCCGCCGGTGGCTCCGGCCTCGTCCAACCCCTGTCTGATCGCGATCGCTGGATTGCCGAGCAAGTAGGTCCGACCCTTCGTCAAAAAGGATTGCTTTTCGTCGGCCTCGATATCATTGGTGATTACCTCACCGAGATAAACGTCACGAGCCCAACCTGCATGCGCGAAATCGACCGCGCGGAGAACACGCAGATCGCTGAGCAGCTCATCGCCTGCATTGAGCAAAGAGTCTTGGAGTCGCGTGGACGTTAACTATGACGTCTCGGGAAACATGTCTGTGGCGACGGGGGCCTCTCTGTTACTGCACGGCCTGTTGGCCATTGCTATCTCCACCACCTTCATAAACTCAGCCCTCGCGCCACAATCCATAGCCGTGACTGTGACCCTCACTCAGAGCAACACAGCACCCACCGACTCACAGCACATTGCCAGCGAAAATCAATTAGCAAGACCCGGCCAGCTTCTCGAGAGCGTTCGGGAGCAACAGGCGTCTGCCAGACTGGCCAGTATGCAAGCAGAGGCGCTGGAAAGCCTGGATGCGGCCGACATCGCGGCGGAAGTTGAGCGACTACAGGGCGAGCTCAGCCAAGCGCAACAAGACCAAGTTCAGAATACGCGACTAGGTAGCGTCGCTGCGCGACGGGCCCTCGATGCTGATTATCTCCGTAAGTGGGTGAATCGGGTGCAAGCGATGGGTAATGCAGCACTGAACAGCGTAGGTAGCGCCCGCGGTGACGTGAGGTTACTGGTGGTTGTCGATCAAATNGGNATNCTGCTNGATGTNACNGTNCTNGANTCNTCAGGNTTTCCCCATTTGGANNNNGCTGCGATNANNACGGTCCAGAGATGCGGCGCCTTATCCGTCNTTTCCCTCCCGNNTTNNGNGCNCAAGTCGATAAACTAGAGATCGTAAGAACATGGCAGTTTCGCCCATGAGGAAAACAGATTTATCACTATGGATGTCCAACGAACCACAGACTCACTGAGAGGGCAGTTTTTGATGGCAACGCCCGTCATCGAATCTGGCTTCTTCAAAAGCACGGTGACCTACATTTGTGAGCATGGTGAAGCGGGAGCTATGGGCATCGTCATCAATAAACCATTGGACCTTCAACTAGCCGATATTTTTGAACATCTCAATATCCAACCGTTGCTAAGCCACGACGAGGTTGCGGTTTTAGCGGGGGGCCCCGTTAAGGTAGATCGGGGTTTTGTCCTTCACTCCCCGGGCGTTAGTTACGATGCAACCCTCAAGGTAAATGAAGACGTTTGGCTGACGACATCAAAAGATGTACTGGTTGATATTGCATCGGGAGCCGGCCCCGATCAGCATTTGGTAACACTGGGTTACGCAGGCTGGTCTGCGGGGCAACTCGAGCAGGAGATTGCCGAGAATAGTTGGCTGACCACCCCGGCAGATCAAGAGGTGCTGTTCAATATCCATGCAAGCGATAAGTTCGCCGCTGCAGGGAAGTTACTCGGCATTGACATCCATCTGCTGACACAGCAAGCGGGACACAGCTAGATGGTAGCGGTCTCAACGCTCTTGTGCTTTGACTTCGGCCTATCGAATATCGGNGTGGCCGTCGGTAACACCCTGACAAAGGAAGCACGGCCCCTGGCTATTCTGCCNGCCCAGAATGGCAAGCCAAACTGGGAGACAGTCACTCTACTTATCCAAGAATGGCAACCCAGCTCACTTGTGGTTGGAAACCCCATCGACGAGTTAGGGAAGACCACAGATCTATCCGAGAAGGCGTCTCGCTTTGCCCGACAGCTGCACGGGCGTTTGCAACTTGATGTCGTACTACATGACGAGCGCTTTAGTTCCAAAGAGGCTAAATCTCGGGCTCGGGATATGGGGCATAAAGGCAATTACGCAACGCACCCTATCGATGATCTCGCGGCCTCCATCATCCTCGAGAGCTGGTTACAAGCTGCCGACTAACGGTCCAACCACCACTGATCTNCATGAATCCGTCGCTGCTGATCGTTCATAATGTCGTAGATGAGACCTTGCACTTNTGCATGATCCATCGGCGGAACATTGATCCGCCTGATATGTCCGTCGACACGTATCATTGGTGGAAGGCCGGCAGACAAATGCAAATCCGATGCATTCTGCTGTGCCGTGAACGCCAGTAATTCGGTTATGTCAATAAAAGTGCCCTAATTTATGAGGTTCCTGAAGGGGAAACACCCACGTAACATACAACCATGGATCACAGTCAATTACATAGAAGCATATCACAGGTCAAAAGCCGTCTATCCAGTGCCGCCAGGGATGCAAATCGGACCGCTGATGACATTCGGTTAATTGCCGTGAGTAAAACCAAACCAGCCAAGGCGGTCCGAGCCGCGTTTCATTCAGGCATTTCAGATTTCGGTGAAAACTATGTCTCAGAGGCTGTTGATAAGTGTATGCAGTGCGACGACCTCGATATCACCTGGCATTTTCTAGGCCCGCTACAATCGAATAAAACCCGACAGGTCGCAGAGCACTTCGATTGGATCCACTCTATTGACAGGGTTAAGGTTGCTCAGCGGTTAAACGCACAGAGGCCCGAGGACAGAGCACCACTCAAGGTCTGCATACAGGTGAATATGCCAATTGAAGAGAGCAAGTCTGGTGTTGTCTCCAGCGATGAATTATTGAGCCTGGCAACTGCCGTTCATAATTTTGATCGACTCGATCTTCGCGGAATTATGGCCATTCCCGCACCGTGCTACGAACTCTCCTACCAACGCGAGCAGTTTGGGCGAATCGCCGAACTTCTGAAAACAGAGGGCCTACCCTCGGGAATGACAGAGCTATCGATGGGAATGTCGGCTGATATGGAGGCCGCGATCGCCGAAGGGTCAACGATGGTCCGAATTGGCACAGATATCTTCGGCGCACGTTATACTTAGGAACAAATTCAGGGGATGCGGCGCGTGACTCAACCTACGGTTACCTTTATTGGTGGTGGCAATATGGCCCGTGCTATCTATGGCGGGCTGCTCGATAGTGGATTCACCGCCACCAACATTTCGATAGTAGACCCATCAACGGCGGCGCAGGATAACGCACGTCAAGCCGGCATCGAGCAGGTATTTGATAGAGCGCCCGACGAGGCGCTGTCAGCTGATTTAATTGTGCTTGCGATAAAGCCTCAAATCACCAACGCCGGGCTGACACCTTTGGCAGGACGTCTCGGGCCCAATTCGGTGGTTCTATCGATCGTTGCCGGCATTAGTACCCAGTCGCTCGCCACCTTATTAGGCCTTTCGGATAGCGGGCCTATCATTCGCTGCATGCCCAACACTCCCGCGCTTGTTGGCGAGGGAATGACGGGGCTTTACTCCAACAGCCATGCAGGCGCGGCCGAGGGTAAAGCACTCGCTGAACGCGTCATGTCCAGTGTGGGGCAATGCGTGTGGGTCGAAAAAGAGCCGGACCTCGACGTCGTAACGGCCATATCTGGCAGTGGACCCGCGTACTTCTTCCTGTTTATTGAAAGTCTCACGGACGCGGCAATTGCACTGGGCATGGACAGCGAGAGCGCTCGGAAACTCGCCCTCCAGACAGCGCTTGGCGCGTCGCGCCTGGCGAGTTTAAGCGACGAGGACGCGGCGACACTACGCAAGAATGTAACAAGTCCGGGAGGCACAACCGAACAGGCCATTCAGTCCTTTGAAACATCTGATATTCGAGGCATCGTCGCGCGAGCAACGCAAGCAGCCGCCCGTCGCTCAGTGGAATTAAGTCAGGAGTTTGGTGTATGAACAGCGCACTAACCGATATCGGCATGACCATCGTTCAGCCACTCTTCAGCCTTGCCATGTTCCTCATCGCTGTGCGATTCCTTGCTCAGCTGTGCGGGGTGAGTGGTTACAACCCTATATCAATGACACTCAGGCGCGTGACTAATGTCATTGTGCTACCGCTGTCACGCCTTTTGCCAAGCGGCAATCGATTCAGCCCTGGCGCGCTAGTCGCACTGATACTCATACAAGTGGTGTTTATCGGACTGATGTTCACACTCGAGGGTCGGCTGGATGCGTTCAATGTTTTGCAAGCGTTAATTTGGGCCGCTATAGGCTGTGCTTCCCTTTTGATCAACATCATCTTCTACAGTGTCATTGCGATGATCGTCGTGAGCTTCCTAGCACCGCAAAGCTCAAACCCCGCTGTCGAGTTTATTTGGGAGCTCACGGAGCCAGTCATGGCGCCGTTGAGACGGATTTTACCACCCATGGGTGGGCTGGATTTCTCGCCGATTATTTTATTCATAGCGCTCAACGTCATCCGAGTCTCACTAGGACATATGGCTGCAGCAGTTGGGCTTGTAGCCCAATCAGCCAGATACGTAATAGGGATCTAGTGGCGATGGCGCAACATCCCTTTGACAACAGTGTCGGCATAGTAAGCCCTCAACGTGCAAGCTTCCCCGAGACCCTTTATCTCGAATCGGGTGAAGTACTTGATGGGTTCGAGCTCGTCTACGAAACCTACGGTGAGCTCCGCGCTGACGGCGGTAACGCCGTGCTGGTATGTCATGCGCTGTCAGGTAACCACCATGCGGCAGGCTTTCACTCCGAGGAGGACAACAAGCCCGGCTGGTGGGACACCGTGATTGGCCCTGGTAAGCCAATTGACACCAATCGCTTCTTCGTCGTGTGCCCCAACAATATTGGTGGCTGTGATGGCTCAACCGGACCGAGCAGTCGGTGCGAGGCGACGAGTCAGCCCTGGGGATCTCACTTCCCTCAGGTAACAGTGGCCGACTGGGTAGAGACCCAAAAAAGACTAGCTGAACACCTGAACATTCAGCATTGGGCCGCCGTCATTGGCGGCAGTTTAGGTGGGATGCAGGCACTAGAATGGTCGATCCGGTATCCAGACTGGGTATCGCACTGTGTCGCTATTGCCGCCGCACCCGGTCTTACCGCGCAAAACATCGCGTTTAATGAGATTGCTCGANAAGCCATATTTTCAGACCCCGAGTGGCGCGATGGAAACTACCTGGACGCGGCTACCAATCCTGCGCAGGGCATGGCGCTGGCGCGCATGGTCGGTCACCTTACCTACATGTCGGCCGATAAGATGACAGACCGTTTTGGGCGTGAACTGAGACAGGGGAGTTTTGACCCCGACGATGACGAGGAGCCCATCTTTCAGGTTGAGAGTTATCTTCGTTACCAGGGTAGCCAGTTTGTCGGTCGCTTTGATGCCAATACCTATGTGTTGATGACCCGCGCGCTGGATCGATTTGACTTATCAGTAGGCGGTCAGGGAAATCTAACCGAGGCCCTGACGGACGCCACCGCCGAATTTTTAATCATCTCGTTCAGTTCTGACTGGCGCTTTGCACCCTCGCGCTCTCAAGAAATAGTCAATGCGCTGCTGTCGGCAGAAAAACGCGTTACCTACTCGGATATCGAATCCGATGCAGGTCATGATGCCTTCCTATTAGACGATGCCAACTACCTCGCTTTGTTCAGCGCGTGGATGGGGCGGGTAGCCGCATGATGCAGCGAGGCGACATTGACACCATCGTGTCCTGGGTACCCCACGGCGGCAAAGTTCTGGATCTCGGCTGTGGCGGCGGAGAACTACTCCATCGATTGCAGACCGAGAAGCTTGTTGAGGGCCTGGGGGTTGATATCGACCCCGCAAATATTATTGTTGCCGTTGGAAAGGGGCTCTCTGTCGTACAGCAAAATATGGAAGATGGCTTACAGAACTTCGAAGACAGCCGTTTTGACGTGGTGATAATTGCCTACTCACTGCAAGTGCTCAAACGACCCCATGCTGTGCTTGAACGGATCGTTAGTATTGGNGGTGAGGCAATAGTGACCTTTCCAAACTTTGGGCACTGGCGGTCTCGCCTGTCACTCATGTTTAGTGGGCGGATGCCTAAGACCAANGCACTNCCCTACAGCTGGTTTGATACNCCAAATATCCACTTTTGCACGGTCGCTGACTTTGAATCACTNTGCAAAGACCTCAGTATCGTTGTCGTAGAGCGCCGTATGTCTTCAAGCACTGGGCTGTTAGCTCAGCTATGGCCCAATCTATTCGCAAAGTCTGCCAGTTACAGGATCACCCGACGATGAAACACCTTTTAGCGGTCTTTGCTTTGCTTTGGGCGACAGCGGTGAACGCGCAACAATCAGNGCGATTTGATGAATTCGAATTGCACTACAGCATCGTCTACAGCACCTTTTTAACCGCCGATATTGCCGCGCAATTTGATATCCCTCGAGGGAAGGACAAGGCCATGCTGACCCTGAGCGTTAGGGACGCTGACGCTGGCGATATTGAAGGGCGACCCATGGAAATTTCAGGACGAACCTGGGATCTCATAACGGGCGGCGACATGAAAATAAAAGAGGTGCGAGAAGGGAGGGCGACATACTACCTTGTGCCCTTCGAGTTTCTTGATCNGGAATACCGTTTTTTTGAATTTGATTTCACACCTCAGGGGTCCGATAAGACCTACCGCTATAAGTTTAAAACGCAATTGTGGCGTCAGGAGTAAGTCAGCGTGCCGTTCGTTTTAGCGAGCAATAACGCAGGGAAACTCAGNGAGTTTTCCGAGNTGTTCGACAACATGGGCCTCACGGTTGTGCCGCAGCGAGACTACGANGTCACCGATGCGGATGAAACAGGCCTNTCGTTCATTGAAAATGCACTTATCAAAGCGCGGCACGCATCTGANTCAACAGNCTTNCCCGCGATTGCAGATGACTCGGGCCTAGTGGTCCCAGCTNTAGGCGGCGCACCCGGCATTTACTCTGCCCGCTATTCCGGTAGTGGCGANAACGCCAACAACACAAAGCTCCTNGACGAGATGANGCGCTTTNAAGGCGACGACCGCCGGGCGTTTTATGTCGCGGTTATTGCCGTGGTGAAGTCTGCATCTGACCCCATGCCAACCATTGCCGAGGGACGATGGCATGGCAGCATCGGATTGTTGCCCAAGGGCGAGGGCGGCTTTGGCTACGATCCACTTTTTATCCCTGACGGCGCATCAATAACCGCAGCTGAAATGGCGCGCGAGGATAAGCAGCGGGTCAGCCATCGCGCCANNGCACTCAAGGCACTTGAGCCACTACTCAAGCAAGCCCGGTGATGAAACACNTACCGCTAGCGTTGTACGTCCACATTCCCTGGTGTGAGCGCAAGTGNCCTTACTGCGACTTCAACTCCCATGAAAACTTTGATCCCGCACTAGAAAAACCCTATGTCGACGCGCTTCTCAATGACCTAGATCAGCAGCTTAGCTGGGCAGGAGATCGTGAGTTGGTATCTATTTTTTTCGGGGGTGGTACGCCAAGTCTGTTTTCAGGTGAAGCCATTCAGCAGATTTTAGACGGTATCAACCAGCGACTAGCGTTAGCGGANAATTGCGAGATCACGCTTGAAAGCAATCCGGGTAGNGCNGAGGCCATGAAGTATCACGCCTACCGACACGCTGGCATTAACCGNCTCAGTATCGGGGTACAGAGTTTTCAAGAACGNCATCTCTCTCGCCTGGGACGAATTCACTCGGGAGATGAGGCGATCAAGGCNATAGAGCTAGCGCGATCCGCTGGCTTTGATCGACTGAATATCGACTTAATGTATGGCCTTCCCGACCAAACAATTGAAGATGGGCTCGATGATCTTGTCACTGGGNTCACGCTCGGAATCGATCACTTCTCGTGGTATCAGCTTNCGATTGAACGCAACACNGCGTTCTGGTCAGCACCACCCTTATTACCCACAGATGACCTTATCGAGCCCATGCAACACAAGGCCGAAGCACTATTAAACGGTTCAGGAATAACGCAATACGAAGTATCGGCCTGGAGTGCCTCAGGGCAAAGATCAATCCACAACTTAAATTACTGGCAATTCGGTGACTATCTCGCAATCGGTGCTGGTGCACATGGCAAAACGACAGACCACAATGGCATTTACCGTTTTCAACGGACGCGGCATCCAAAACACTACCTCGAGCAGTTCGAAGCACCCGTAACGACCCCATTCNCCATGCAGTTGCGGACTATTGAGCCATCAGACCTTCCCGCGGAATTCATGATGAATGCCCTGCGACTAAAGGAGGGCGTTAACTCAACGTTGTTTGAAAAGAGAACCGCAGTCGCTCTTGAGGTGGTCGGCCCGCAGTTGGAGGAGCAACGTCGTCGAGGACTTATGGAGCAAGACAGCACTAAACTCGCCGCCAGTAGTAAGGGCTACCAATATCTCGACACGGTCATCGAGGCGTTTGTTTAGCGCCTAATGAGACGCGTCTGTCGTGAGTGCCCTAGCGCTTGGCAAATAGTAGATCCCAAACCCCGTGGCCAAGACGATGGCCTCGGCGTTCGAACTTGGTTTCGGGTCGAGACTCAGGCCTAGCTGAAAACTGCCGTTCACCCGCAAGATTGTGCAGCGTTTCTTTTGAAGACAACACATCCATCATATGCTCAGCGTAAGGCTCCCAGTCTGTTGCCAGGTGAAGGCAGCCCCCTGCGGATAGTCGAGAGATGAGGAGACTGACGAACTCAGCCTGAATCAAGCGACGCTTGTGATGACGTTTCTTATGCCAAGGGTCGGGGAAGAAAATTTGCATCAGATCGATGGAGTTGACGGGTATTACATCCTCCAATACCTGCACCGCATCATCAGCAAACACCTTCAGGTTGGTAATTCCAAGTCGCTCAACATCGGCCAGAAGCTTGCCAACACCGGGGGTATGCACTTCGATGCCCAGGTAACGCGATTGAGGGTTTTGCTCCGCCATCGCAACCAGACTGTCACCCATCCCAAAACCTATCTCCAGGACTCTTGGGCCCGCCATGTCAAAGCTCGCATCCCAGTCAAATCGGTTATCGGATAAGGTAAAGCCATGTTTGGGGAAACCAACATCCCATCCGGCCTTCTGACTATCTGTCATGCGCCCCGTTCGAATAACAAAGCTTCGAATGCGACGTGGTAAGTCGGAATCAGACATCGCCAGCATCGTCACTGGTAAACGCTGCCATGCCGGCGCACAGCCAACCCAGCATCAGGCAAAGGCCTCCAACAGGCGTCACCGCTCCCAGGACAGGCAAGTCAAATATGACCAAAGCGTACAAACTCCCAGAAAACAGACAAATGCCAATAATGAAGCTCGTGTGAGCACGCACTAGCCAGGGTGACTCTGTGTTTTGGAAGATCGCCGCCAGCGCTAGCATCCCAAGTACATGAAACATNTGATAGTCGACGGCTGTTGCCCACGTGGCTTGACGCGATTCAGAAACACTTGAGGCCAGCGCGTGAGCGCCGAATGCGCCTAGTGCGACGGCCGATAAGCCCAAGAGACAGACAATAACGATAAAAGACGACCGCATGCGAAGAGNAGAGTTAAGCNACCATCCCCACACGGAGCTTTTTCATCGCATTGCTCTCTAACTGGCGAATGCGCTCAGCGGATACGCCATATTCCTCAGCGAGTTCATGCAGAGTTGCCTTTGGTTCGGCCAACCATCGTCGTGCAACAATGTCTCTGCTTCGGTTATCNAGTGCTGACAACGCCTGCGTCAACTGACTTTCCTCGTGACTGACATAGTCCGCTGCTTCAACGACCAGCGCCGGATCTTCGGAGNGATCCTCTAGGTAGTGCTGAGGCGCCTGCCAAGCGGACTCTTCATCTGCATCCACTGGAAGATCAAACGCTACATCTCGNCTGGAAAGTCGGCTCTCCATCCTCGTCACTTCGGCTGGGTCAACACCNAGGTCCTCNGCAATTGCCAGAGTTTCATCGTGGGTTAACCAATGTGTACCGGTCTTTTGGCTGCGCAAATTAAAGAACAATTTGCGCTGAGCTTTNGTTGTCGCGACCTTAACAATGCGCCAATTCTTCAGNATGTACTCATGCATTTCAGCTTTAATCCAATGCACGGCAAACGATACCAGGCGCACGCCCTTGGTCGGATCAAAGCGCTTCACAGCCTTCATAAGACCGACATTACCCTCTTGAATAAGNTCCGCCTCTTGCAAACCGTATCCCGAGTAACTGCGGGCTACATGAACAACAAACCGCAGGTGAGCAAGTACTAACTCACGCGCAGAGGCAACNCAGTTCTCATAAAATAGACGTTCTGCCAATTCGCGCTCGCGCTCGGGCGTGAGCACGGAAATCGCACTTACAGTTTGAACGTAGGCTGCTAAATTGGCGCCNGGCGCCATGCTCAAAATGGCGTTTGGTGTCAATGCAACTGAAGTATTTGTCTCGGTCATACCCAAAACTCCTCACTTGGATATAAATGTTAGCACTCTTCACTTGAGAGTGCTAATTCGCCGTAAAGTTCCCTAATCCTTATCTCGGTTGGATTCGAGTNAGGTGGAGTTGAGCGGAATACCAGGCACTAATTAAACCCAATACAGCACCCATCAGAATCAGTAAAAGAAGATCGGACGGTACAAGGGAGGGCACGGCTGGAANCTGATCATACAATTCAAAGAGGCGGTTCACTGGCGCATTGAGTGCCATCAAAGCGAAGCCACTGAGCAGACTCGCCATTACCCCACCGAGCGCTCCGGTGAACAAACCCGTATANAAGAAAGGGCGCCGGGCAAAGGCATTGCCACCACCTATTAATTTGATCACCACAATCTCATCTCGACGGGCCTCAATTCCCAAGCGCAGTGTATTTCCAAGAGTTAGCACAACGCCAAGNGCCATAACGAAAAACAAGACATAGCCNGTAGTTCGCAACAAATCGGTAAATGCATTNAATCGCTTGAGCCAGCGGCTATCNAGAATNACCTGCGAGACCCCANTAAGCGCAGCGAGATCAATCTGCAGTTGCTCTAAGCCTGCTGTTCTCACATTNGCCTTNGGGTATACCCACAACGAATGGGGAAGCGGATTACTNTTNANGCGCTGAACAAGACTTTCAAGTCCAGTGNCNGCCGTNAAATCGGCCAAGGCGNCCTCTCGATCNACCAATTTCACCTCGGCAATCCCNGGTTTTCGCAAAACCTGGTCTCGGATGCGCTCTGCTTCNTTAAAGGTAACCTCTCTATCCAGCAGCAATGAGAGCTGCGGAGGCGAATCNAGCTGTTCGATTTGACCTTGTACCGCCGTTGCGATCGATATCCCCAGATGTGGCAAAGCAAGTGCAACGCCAATGACCAATATAGTCAGAAAGTTCGATACCGGCGCCTGCAGCAGTTTTNCATAACTGNCCCGCGCCGCCTGACGATGGTGATGGAANNAGGCGCTAATCGGAGATCGGGGACCCACGCCTATACCNGCTGNTGGCTGCTGGNTCGACATCANTGTTGACCCCNCTGCAAATCACCCACCGTAATCAAACTTCCCTTGTCCAGCGTCAAAATNCGATGAGACATTCGNGAAATAAGGGCCAGATCGTGACTGGCAACGATCACTGTGACCCCAACACTGTTGAACGCTGAGAACAAACCCATGATCTCTGCGGANAATTGAGGATCGAGGTTGCCCGTCGGCTCATCGGCAATCAAGATTTTAGGGCGTGCGACAACAGCACGAGCAATGCCGACACGCTGCTGTTCACCACCCGANAGTGTGTCTGGATTAGCTCGCTCCCGATCCAACAACCCGACTTTATCCAGAGCAGCGCGAACACGACGGTCAATATCGCGCTGAGTAAAACCCGCGATCTCCAGAGGAAGCGCCACATTGTGATAAACGGATCGATCACTCAACAGCTGATGGTCCTGAAAGACAACGCCGAAATCTCGTCGGTACTTCGCGATGCCTGAGGGTTTGATTTTTGAAAGCGGCGTGCCGCCGACAGCTATATCGCCCGACGATGCCCGCTCAAGCAGGAGCAATAATCGCAGTAAGGTGCTTTTCCCGGCGCCTGAATGCCCCGTGAGGAACGCCATTTCACCGCTTTGTAATTCAAAGCTGAGGTCAGCAAGTGCATCTCGCTGACCAAAACGCTTGCCGACGCGGTTAAAGACAACATCCATAACAGCTACTCGGTCGGGGTGAAGAGGGCATCGACAAAGTCGTCAGCNTCAAATGGCCGAAGATCCTCAACACTCTCACCGATNCCAATAAAACGGATGGGCCGTTTNATTTGTTCGCCGATAGCGAAAACAACGCCCCCTTTCGCTGTTCCATCGAGCTTCGTCAGCGCTATACCCGTAATGCCCACAGCGGCATCGAATTCTCGCGCTTGCGCCACCGCATTTTGACCTGTGCCAGCGTCGAGTACGAGCAGCGTCTCATGCGGCGCGCTTGCGTCGGCCTTTTTNATGACTCGAACAATCTTCTCNAGCTCTTCCATCAAGTGCGCCTTNTTATTGAGACGACCCGCCGTGTCAGCTAGCAAAANATCGACATNGCGTGCCTGAGCCGCAGTCAAAGCATCAAACAANACCGACGCGCTGTCGGCGCCTGTATGCTGCGCAATCACGGGAANATTATTTCGCTCGCCCCAGGNTTGAAGCTGCTCGACTGCGGCGGCTCTAAACGTATCCCCGGCCGCCAACATGACCGACTTCCCCTCAGCTAAGTAACGATGGGCTAGCTTGCCGATGGTCGTTGTTTTACCTGCCCCATTTANCCCAACTACCAAAATAACCAATGGGCCAACAGCAGGCTGAAGCATCTCCGATTTATTATCAGCCAAGGTGCCAACAAGAAGCTGCTTCAGCGTTGTCATGACTGCCTCGACATTGACTTCAGATTTACGCGGATGCGCNTCAGTCAGTCGCTCAATAATAGTTCGAGTCGTTGCAACACCCACATCGGCCATGAGCAACTCGGTCTCCAGCGCCTCAATGACCTCATCATCGATGATCGGNCGGACACCGAGCGCGCCCTCAATGCCTGATACCAGNGCTTGGCTGGTCTTTCCAAGCCCAGAGGTCAGCCTTGAAAACCAATTCGCTTTGTCCTCGGCTTCTACAGGTTGGTTCGATACTGAAATATCAGCCTNTGCCTGACCNTGATCTTGTTGATCNTCTTTTTGCTTACGTCCGAACCACTTCATTCCAAATTTAACCCTTGATTAAACAAGCAACGGCAATGAGCGCTATGCTACGNCAGTCTATCATTAGGTAATGCACTCATGAGCAAAAGTCGTCGCGCTAAGCCTANCAATCAGGTNAGAATTATTGGCGGTGATTGGCGAGGACGAAAACTTTCGTTTCCCTCAATCGAGGGGTTGCGGCCTACNCCAGATCGCNTTCGTGAAACNTTATTCAATTGGCTTTCAACTCAAATAGCCGGNGCTCATTGCTTAGACCTTTATGCTGGGTCNGGAGCCTTGGGTTTTGAAGCCCTNTCGAGAGGTGCCAGCAGTTGTTGTTTTGTTGACAATAATAAACAGGTGCTANGTACGCTCGCNTCGAGCGTNAAGGCGCTTAACTGCCATGATCGAGCTACCACAATGCTCGCGGACTCGGGCTCGCTGATNACACTGGACCAGTCGATCGATTTGGTNTTCCTAGACCCNCCCTTTGCTAGCCACCTCCTAACAGGCACATTAGATTGGCTTTTGAAAAGCGCTGCCGTTCATNCCGAGACACTGATTTATNTAGAGTCACCCAAAGCTTATGAANTGCCCNCGTCTGGCGTCTCGGTACTNAAAGAAAAAACCGCAGGCGACGTGACATCCCGCCTGGTTGTNAGGCGNTAGTTGANTTTGTCCTANACGAACGGGTTGTGTAGTCTCGCTTGATCATTGAGGAACTGTCGTTATGCGTAAAAATACCGTCGTATACCCCGGCACATTTGATCCCATCCACAAAGGGCATGTGGATTTAGTGGAGCGAGCGGCCAGCCTATTNGACCGCGTGGTTATTGGGGTTGCAGAGAGCTCAAAGAAGCAGCCGCTGTTCACCACGGAAGAGCGCATCGAGTTAACCTACGCATCGCTGGCACACCTCGATAATATCGATGTCAAAGGGTTCAGTGGNCTNTCGATTCGGTTTGTAGAGGCNCAGGATTCAAACTGTGTTTTGCGGGGCATCCGAACGGTGNCCGATTTCGAGTATGAGCACCAACTGGCAAATATGAANCGGGCAATGAATCCAGAGTTTGAGAGTATCTTTCTGACCCCCTCAAACAGCCTCGCTTACATTTCATCNTCCCTTGTTCGCGAGATTGCTTCAATGAAGGGCGATGTATCTGACTTTGTGACCGANCCTGTGCTCGCCGCGCTCAATCGAAAATTCGGCCATTAACGCTGACAAGAGACACAGAAGACACTTGCGCGGTTTGACTGTCGTATCTCCTTGAGCCGCTTGGTCTTACAGCGGTAACACAACTCACCCCCGCGCCCATACACCTGAAGACTCTGAGCAAAATAGCCGGCCTTACCGTCACCACCNACGAAATCCCGGAGCGTGGTGCCACCTACATCNATGGCAGTCGCCAAAACGTCTTTGATCGCCACAGCCAGCGCATCATAACGCGCCTTACCCACTCTATTCGCCGGTCTGTCAGGGCGGATACCCGCCATAAATAAGGCCTCATTAGCGTAGATGTTACCTACNCCAACGACGACTTTTGCGTCCATAATAAAGAGCTTTATCGCGCTGCCGCGCTTGCGCGCTTGCTGATGNAGATACTCTCCATCGAAGGCGTCCGAGAGTGGTTCCGGTCCAAGGTGATCAAGCAGCGCGTGNGAACCACCCGAAAACCAATGCATGCTGCCAAAACGTCTCGGGTCGTGATANCGGAGCACCAAGCCATTATCGAATNCAATATCGACATGGTCGTGTTTCCTAGGCNGCTCCTCGGGAGCCACCATTCGCAAGGATCCAGACATGCCTAAATGGANNAGCAAACAACCCGTATCAAAGTCGATCAATAAATATTTCGCACGCCGTCGAGTCGCGGTGATAGTCCGGCCAGCTAGCTCCTTCTCAAATCCAACTGGAATTGGCCAGCGCAGACGACGCTCCCTCACGACGGTAGAGGCAACTTTTTGACCGATTACGTGCGGTTCGATACCTCGGCGCGTTGTCTCAACTTCTGGCAACTCAGGCACATCAATCTCCCTACTAATTTAGGGCAAAAAAAACCCCGGCGCTGCCGGGGTTTCTCTAAAACCTTGCCCTTACTTGATCTTACCTTCTTTGTAGATCACGTGCTTGCGAGCAACCGGGTCGTACTTNTTCATTTCCAACTTATCAGGCGTTGTACGCTTGTTTTTGTCAGTAGTGTAGAAATGGCCTGTGCCCGCCGTTGAGTTCATTCTGATTTTTTCACGCATTAGTCGCTACTCCTCAAACCTTTTCGCCGCGAGCGCGCAGCTCTGTAAGCACGGTCTCNATACCACGCTTGTCGATNATTCTCATGCCCTTGGGAGACACACGCAACGACACGAAGCGCTTCTCAGATTCAACCCAAAAACGGTGATTGTGTAGGTTAGGCAGGAAGCGTCTACGAGTGCGATTCTTCGCATGCGAGACATTGTTTCCCGTCATCGGGCGCTTACCTGTAACTTGACATACTCGCGACATCTGTCTGTCCACCAAAAAAAGGAGCGGCAAGATACCAAAGGCCTAGCCCTTAAGCAACACGAAGAGTTACACAAAACCTAAGTTTCTAAGGCTAATACAGCGGCCATTCGCCGCAATCAGATGATCGAGTAATTGTATGTCGAGAAGCTTCAGTGCTTTGGACAATTTCTGGGTGACAGCGACATCGAAATGACTCGGTGTCAGAGCACCCGAGGGGTGATTGTGCGCGACCACTGCGGATGTAGCNTGATGCGCCAGGGCTCGAGACGCGACAACTCGAGGGTAAACAGGGGCCGCGTCGATACTACCCATGAATATCACCTCCGAGAAGAGTAGCCGGAATTGGACATCGAAAAATAAGGCCATAAATGTCTCTCGAGATAGGCCGGACAGCTCTGTGGCAACGAATGATTNGAACAAATGCCAGTTATAGTTTGGTAGCGNCTGGCGCAAAGGCTCCTGAGCAGCCTGTGAATGCAGAGTGAANGNNCCACATAATCGAACCTTNGCTGAATGAGNCCACAGGCGATGGTGAATGNCTCCCGTTGCTAAGCCACGAATCAGNTTATCGAGTCGCAGATCAACNGGNTGGTCAGCCATAACCTGCGCCNTGTCGATACTAGGAAGTCCCGCGACCAATCCCAACGTGGGCGCCACCACCGCCTTTTGATAGCTCGATCTCGCCTCTTCAGCATGCANATCGAAGGGCGCTCGCGCATCGACGTCGGAGTTCTTNGTCGANGATTTCCATGGTCTCGCCGAGNGGCAGTGCTTCTTATTNATCNNATTAATGTCCGTCACACCAATTAATCCCCTTTGATACNGAGCTNCCACCAGTATGATTAGATGCTGTCGAATGCTACCTTTGGCACATACNGTCTTCGCTTTTACTCGGATATGGCACGACTTTTTAATCGTAATTTCATCGTGGGCGTTACAGGGAGTATCGCCGCGTACAAAGCAGCTGAGCTGACTCGTAGCCTCATTCGCGAGGGTGCGAGCGTGCGCGTCATCATGACAGAAGGTGCGTGTGAGTTTATTACTCCGCTGACATTGCAGGCCCTGTCTGGCCACGAAGTGCATACTGATCTTCTCGATACAGAGGCTGAAGCCGCGATGGGTCATATCGAGCTCGCCCGTTGGGCCGATGCCCTGTTGATAGCGCCGGCAAGCGCAGACTCCATTGCACGGCTTGTCCAGGGACGTGCGGATGACCTGCTGGGAGCATGCGCGCTTGCAACNCCTGCACCCATATTTGTCGCTCCNGCGATGAACCAAGAAATGTGGGCNAAGCAAGCAACCCAAGACAACGTTCAGACCTTNGTAGCGAGAGGCATCACCTTGCTAGGGCCTTCATCCGGAAGCCAAGCCTGNGGCGATGTCGGGGCAGGCCGCTTGCTAGAGCCAGATCNNATTGTCTCTGCCGTCTCGGAACAATTAAGCACAGGCACACTTGCGGGCCGGCATGTTGTGATCACGGCAGGACCAACTCGTGAACCGATCTGTCCCGTGCGCTACATTAGCAACCGTAGCTCCGGTAANATGGGTTACGCCNTNGCTGANGCCTGTATTAACGCCGGAGCCAAAACGACCTTGATTTCGGGCCCAGTGAACTGCGAACCNCCAGNGGGTGTGACTCTCGTTAACGTTGAAACAACCGAGCAAATGTTTGANGCTAGTATTGCTGCCGCCANAACAGCAGATATCTTCATNGGCGCGGCAGCAGTAGTCGACTTCAAGCCAGCAACGGTCTCCGACCGGAAAATTAAGCGCAGCGGTGTCGACTCAATGACCCTGTCACTCCTTCCGAACCCCGATATCATCGCATCAGTTGCAAAAAGCGAGTCCAGACCTCAACTAGTTGTTGGTTTTGCGGCTGAAACTCACGAGGTGGNGGACTACGCCCGTAAAAAGCTCGCGAGTAAATCACTGGATTTCATTTTTGCCAATGACGTTAGTGANCAGTCTATTGGGTTTAATAGTGAACTGAACGCAGGCGTCCTGATTGGCAAGGAGTCAGAAATGACCATGCAAGTGTCGTCCAAGCGGATACTTGCCGAATCGATTGTTAGTGAGTTGAGCAAAGTCCTGGACTAAAGATGGAGCTAACGGCACCACATGTCTACGATTTGAAGGCGATGATGTAGAATGCCGGCAACGCTNNGAGCGCCTCCTGACTGATATGTTGGCGCATNNGCANCCTGACCTAGAGCTTCCCCTGCCCNAATAGGCAGCGATCAATCATTAACGACAGAGGACTGCATGTCTCTTAACCGAACTGACGCCGAACAATTTGCTCGCGTTTTGACAGAGTCTTTGCCCTATATCCAACGGTTTACGGGCAAGACAATGGTCATCAAATTTGGTGGTAACGCAATGACCGATCCACAGTTGCATGAGAGCTTNGCGCGTGACGTTGTCCTNATGAANTTGGTNGGCATGAATCCCATTGTGGTTCATGGCGGNGGACCCCAAATCGGCAAGCTCCTCGACCGTCTAGGNATTGAATCGCGATTCGTCGGTGGTATGCGTGTCACCGATGAAGAGACGGTCGATGTCGTTGAAATGGTTCTAGGCGCGTCTGTTAACAAAGAAATTGTCGATAGCATCCACCGTAATGGAGGGCGAGCTGTAGGCATCACTGGCAAGGACGGTGAGCTTCTGCGTGCTCAAGCACTCAGCAAGCACGCCGACATTGGAAGTNCCGAGGATATTGGTCTGGTCGGTGAAGTTGAGAGCGTAGACACCGACATTCTCACCATGCTTGCCAATAGCGACTACATTCCGGTTATTGCACCCGTAGCCGGTAGTNTTGACGGACACACCTACAACATCAATGCGGATCTGGTAGCGGGAAAACTCGCTGAGGTACTGAAAGCTGAAAAACTGATGTTACTGACCAACGTGACCGGCTTNATGGACGGAGAAGGAAACACGCTGACAGGTCTGTCGACCACGCGAGTCGATGAGTTAATCGAGNAAAGCGTTATCACCGGCGGCATGTTGCCTAAAGTTCGGTGTGCAATGGATGCGGTGAGAGCTGGGGTTACCAGTGCCCACATTATTGATGGCCGGGTTCCGCATGCGACGCTATTAGAAATCTTTAGTGATGAGGGTATCGGCACCTTGATCACAAACCAGAGCATAGGTAACGTCCCAAGCTCCTAACTCTTGTCACAATGCACATTTGGCGGAATACATGCCTCAACGACGAAGCGACCGAAAAGAGCAAATACTCCAATCATTGGCGGCCATGCTTGAATCCAGCCCTGGAAGCAAAATAACAACGGCGAAGCTGGCGGCTAGTCTAGACGTATCCGAGGCAGCACTGTATCGCCATTTCCCTTCCAAAACGCGGATGTACGAGTCNCTCATCGACTTTGTCGAAGAGACCCTGTTTTCTCGGATAACGCAGATACTCNGCGAAGAAACACATCAGCTGGTGCGGTGCAAAAAGATCCTTACGCTTTTCCTTGNCTTCTGTGAGCGAAATCCGGGCATTACGAGGATNTTGTCGGGCGACGCTTTAACGGGAGAGCACGAGCGTCTGAGGGGAAGAGTTACGCAGGTCTATGATCGNATCGAAACNCAACTTCGTCAGTGCCTGCGCATGGCAGAAGTTGANGAAGGGTGGCGCACGAGCATCCCTGTTAGCAGCGCAGCCAATTTACTTCTTGCACTTGCGGAGGGACGAATCGCTCAGTTCGTGCGATCAGACTTCGCAATACTGCCTACACAAGCGTGGGATGAACAGTGGGCCTTAGTGACAGCCACCTTAGCGAAGGAAGTGCCAGCGGGGCCTTAATCTACAATAGGGGCTTTACCGCGATCGCCGCTAAAGGATCGTCTCAGTAGCACAACATCCTGGACCTGCTCGAATCAATCACGGTCCTGTCGATAGTCACGCGTAATCTCAAGCACCTGCGCCTCTCGCTCCTCAATAGCGCGACCCGTACTGGCGATCTCGGTTCGCAACGCTGCTATTGCGTCGACATCTTGNTGCAGTGGCGCATCGCCACGTCGCTCTGTATCTGCCACGCGTGCTAGCNNGGATTCGAGTCGGCTGCCAGACACGCGCTGATTACTGGCCAAAATTGAAAGCCTTATTTTTAGCTCTCTGAGCCCGCGCTCTCGTGCCGCATCAATATTGTCAACGCTGCTATAGCGCAGCAGCAAAAACTTATCCCATTCGGCAAACCGTGCACGCTCAACCTCAGCATCCTACTTAAGACGCTCAACTAAGTCTTTGTTCTGTAATTCGCCTTCACTGAGTTGACGGGGTACGACCTCAATGACTTGGCCCTGCGAGTTAAGCACTTGGTACCCGCGGCCCGCAAACTTAGCGGGCACATGCCAATCCACCACTGTACCGCCCACGTCATTTTTATAACGGCAGAGATTGTCCGAGAAAGCGTAGCTACTCAGCAGCGCAAGCATCACAACAATAGCAAGGCGCTTACACACCGTACTGCTCCCGGTACTGGTGCATCAAATTTAGGCTCTCTGACATCTCCGGCTGTTCAGATAACCACTCAATGATGTCGTGCATAGTGATAACGCTCTTAACCTGCAATCCCAATGTTCGTCTTACCTCATCAACGGCCGAGGTGTCACCCACTCCCCGCTCACACCGATCAAGACCAATGACAACACCGTAAGGCGTGGCGCCCTCGCTTTTTATCAAGTCTACCGAGTGCCTGATGGCGGTGCCTGCAGTAATGACATCATCAATAATGAGGACGTTACCCATTAGCGGTGCACCCATTAGGATCCCACCTTCTCCGTGAGATTTGGCCTCTTTGCGATCAAAGGTAATGGATAAATCGCAATCGTAATTTTGTTGCAGAGCGATACCTGTCGCCGTGGCAAGCGGTATTCCCTTGTAGGCCGGGCCGAAAAGCCCATCAATCTTCTCAATGATGTCTCTGGCAGCTTCAGCATAACAAGCGCCTAACGTCGCCATTGCCTCACCAGTGGAAAAAACACCGGCGTTAAAGAAATAGGGACTGACTCTGCCAGACTTCAGTGTAAATTGACCAAACTTCAACGCGCCAAAGCGAATGGATAGCTCGATAAATTGGCGTTTACTGTCCGATGCGCGCATAAAAGTGCTCAACTGTTAGCAACACTGAAATTATGAACATATTGTGAACCAAAGGTTTCACAGATTTCAGTATGAAAATTTCTGACGTAGTATACCAAGCTCAGTATTCGGGAAACAAAAATGAAAGTTGTGTCACTTGCAGTCGATGGCCTTGAGCGAGCACACGCTGAAGGGCTATTGGCGTGGGCTTTTGAGCAGGATGCAGATGTGATTTGCTTACAGGATACACGATGCTCGGAGTACTCACTTCCGTCAAACGACTTTTTCCCTGACAACTATCACGCCTACTTTGCCGACAATTACGACGACCCCAAGGTGAATGGCGTTGCGATCTACTGCAAGAAAATGCCGAAGGCCATCATGTTTGGCCTGGGCTTTATGGATTTTGATCATCTTGGAATTTACATCCAAGCAGATTACGACGACTGCAGCATCGGGAGCATTATGGTGCCACCTGCAGTGGGTGAGCGTGGTGACAAAGAACTTAAAATGCGGTTTCTAAATCAACTCGGCGCGCACCTCCAAAAGGTAAGAAACAAGAAGCGCGACTTTATTCTCTGCGGTGGCTGGGAACTCGCCTGGCAGCCCAGGGACGCCGAGGAATCCGGAAATCGTCTCGATATTCCCGGTTTCAGTAACGAAGAGCGTGACTGGCTTGGGTCGCTATATCGCATGGGCTATAGCGATGCATTCCGTGAAGTTGAATCTGATGCCGACGAGTACACGTGGTGGCCAGACGGTGACGATGGTCCTGGCGTTCGAACCGATACGCACATTATCTCAGATAGCCTTGCTCCTCACGTGGCCAACGCCTCCATCGAGGGTGATGAGGCGTTCTCTAGCCATGCGCCGGTCATCATTGACTATGACATTGTGCTCTGACGGGACCTAGGAGCGGCTAAGCGCTTGGAGTTGCGCCTGATTTAGGGTGTGACATGCCGATTCGGCGAGATCAAGTAGCGTATTCAGCTCGTTGCGGGTAAATACTTTTTCCTCCGCGGTGCCTTGAACTTCTATCAACCCACCGCTCGCTAGCATGACCACATTGATATCGCTCTGTGCTGTCGAGTCCTCGGGATAGTCAAGATCAACGACTGGTTGACCGTTCCACATCCCCACAGACACAGCGCAAACTCGGTCAATTAACGGATCCGTCTTTAGACCCCCCGCACGTTGTAGTTTGTTTAACGCCGACACGACCGCAACACTGGCGCCGGTAATCGCCGTTGTCCGCGTACCTCCGTCCGCTTGAAGCACGTCGCAATCGATGGTCATTGTGCGCTCACCCAATGCCTTGAGGTCAATACTGGCCCGCAAGGATCGGCCGATTAAGCGCTGTATTTCAACCGTTCGACCACTTTGCTTGCCTCGGGCCGCCTCGCGGTCCATGCGAGTTCCGGTTGATCGCGGCAACATGCCGTACTCGGCTGTTAGCCAGCCCTGTCCCTTGCCCCTCAAGAACGGCGGTACACCGTCAGAAATTGACGCCGTGCACAGCACCTTTGTATTTCCGAAGCATGCAAGCACACTGCCTTCAGCCTGATTGGTGTAATCGAGATGGAATTCGACGTCCCGCATCTGATCGGGTTGGCGACCACTGGGTCTCTTTTCAGGGTGTTGTGCTGTCTTGGAGTTCATAAACTGCTCACGAATACGAAGGTGTCGCTGCGCAGTCTACTTGTTAGACTAGCGACTTTCGATGTCCTTGGAGAAACACATGCCGCAGAGCATGACCGGATTTGCTAATCAGACCGTGACAGTAGGTGAATGGAACCTGTCTATCGAGTGCAAGTCTGTCAACAGCCGGTTTTTGGATCTTACCTTCAAACTGCCCGATGTCCTTAAGCGATCTGAACCACAATTCCGTAGAATCGTCGGCGAAAAAATAGTGAGAGGGAAAGTCGAACTGACGATCCGGCTGGAGCGAGCAGAAAATTCGCCTGAGGCCACAGTTAACGAAGACAAACTAACAGAAATGAGATTAGCTCTTGAGAAGATCGTTGAGCTCTTCCCTGATNCCCGAGCACCCACTGCACTGGATATCCTGATGTCACAAGGCATTTGGGTCAGCGACACACTTGATGCAGATACGCTGAACAAGGAATGTATCGCTGTGATACCTGGTGTCNTTGAGTCGCTGCGCGATCATCGGCTGGGGGAGGGCGCAAGACTCGAGGAGCTTTTGCTTGATCGATGCGGCAGCNTNCAAACCATTGTGGCCAATTATCGCGAGCAACTNCCAGTGCTTCAGTCAGCCCAACAGCAAAAGCTGATGGATCGGATTTCTGCGATCGACGTGGCGAGTGACGACAAGCGGNTGGAAGAAGAACTGGTTTTCCTGGCNAACAAATCGGATGTTGCCGAAGAGCTGGACCGCCTCGATGCTCATCTCGCCGCCATCGGTGACGCACTGTCCGCTAACGAGCCGTGTGGGCGCAGACTGGATTTTCTNATGCAAGAACTGAATCGCGAAGCGAATACTCTCGGTTCTAAAACGACGTCGCTAGTAACCACCAATGCCGCGGTAGAGCTCAAAGTATTGATTGAGCAGATGCGGGAACAGGTGCAGAACATTGAATAAACAGGACCATACGACAGGCCAGCTCTATGTCATATCTGCTCCCAGTGGTGCAGGAAAAACATCGTTGGTAAAAGCGCTTCTAGANAGCACANCTAATCTNCAGGTATCGGTATCGCACACGACACGTGCTATCCGCCCNGGTGAAANTGANGGCGTCAATTATCACTTTGT
The DNA here is from genome assembly GCA_002691565.1 of Halieaceae bacterium. GTDB lineage: Bacteria > Pseudomonadota > Gammaproteobacteria > Pseudomonadales > Halieaceae > Luminiphilus. The sequence goes on along the minus strand of NZIH01000040.1, from coordinate 27,827 downwards.
NGATGAGTCAGAATTTACGTCAATCCGNGACGCCCATGGCTTCTTCGAGTGGGCACAGGTATTTGGAAACTTCTATGGGACTAGCCGGCACGCGATACAAGAAAGGCTCGCTGAAGGCATCGACATTGTTCTAGAAATTGACTGGCAAGGCGCTCGACAGGTCAAAATGTTGGTTGATGACGCCGTGTCCATCTTCATTCTTCCGCCCTCGACTGCTGCGCTGCGCAAGCGCCTAACCGATCGGGGACAGGATGATGACGAGATTATTGAAGGTCGCATGCAGGCTGCGCGAGATGAATTAGCTCATTACGACGAAGCTGATTTCATCGTCCTAAATGACGATTTCGAAATTGCACTGAAGGATCTTCAATCCATCATTCGCGCCCAAAGGCTGTCACAGCAGGTACAGTCACGAGAATTGACCAGCGTCATTGCGGATTTACTTCGATAGAGCGACGCTTTCGCAGTCGACAAGCAAGCTACGCAATCGCTATACTGCGCGGCCGTTTACATAGCAGGAAACAAAGATGGCACGAGTAACTGTTGAAGACTGCCTCGATAACGTCGATAACCGCTTTGAGTTGGTGCTATTGGCTTCCAAGCGTGCGCGTCAGTTAAGCACGGGCGGAAAAGATCCTCTTGTCGAAGTAGAAGCCGACAAAGTGACCGTATTGGCGCTTCGCGAGATTGCTGAAGGCCTGATCACTCCTGACATTATGGCGCGTGAACACGAGCTGGAAGCTGAAGAGGAATTTGCGGCGAGCTTCGAAACACCTGTGCTCTAAACCGCAATTCAAGGACCGGTGTCCACACCTCTTCAAGCCCTAGGAGCCTCATTTAACGACGTCACCCGACGTCTGGGGCTCCACACAACCTCAAGACCCCAACTTCTTCCCTCACACAACCAGAGACAGTCGTTTACTGGCTTTGAGGACATTCTTGCGAGCTACTTGCCCCACGATCGGGTCAGTGACATAAAACGCGCCTATTTTTATGCCGAGCAGGCGCATTACGGCCAAGCACGTCGAACCGGCGAGCCTTACGTCACGCATCCACTGGCAGTGGCCACAGTGCTAGCGCGAATGCACATGGACCATGAGAGCATCATGGCAGCGCTGCTACACGACGTTATCGAAGACACCGGTGTTACCAAAGAGGACATCAGAACCCAGTTTGGCGAGGAAGTTGCCGACCTTGTGGACGGCGTGAGCAAATTAACTCAGGTTGATTTCGATAGTGCCGAGCAAAAACAGGCGGAAAATTTTCAGAAAATGGCACTCGCAATGGCGCGAGACATCCGCGTCATTCTCGTAAAACTGGCCGACAGACTCCACAACATGCGAACCCTCGGAGCGCTTAAGCCCGAGGCAAAAAAGCGAATCGCGAACGAAACTCTCGATATTTACGCACCGATCGCAACGCGATTAGGCATGAACGAAGTACGCATGGAGTTTGAGGATCTTGGCTTACGCACACTCTATCCGATGCGTGCAAGACGTCTGGAAGCCGCAAGAGAAGCAGCCGGCGGTCGACGCAAACAGTTGATTGAGCAGATCAGCGAGCAACTCGAGCAGGCTCTGTCACGCGAGGGAATAGAAGGCGCCGTCATCGGTCGAGAAAAGCACCTCTACAGCATCTACTCCAAAATGCGGGAAAAGCGAAAATCATTTTCCGATATCATGGATATCTTTGCATTTCGAATTATTTGCGAAGACGTGGATTCTTGTTATCGGACACTCGGAATTGTTCATTCTCTCTACAAGCCGGTGCCCGGTGAATTTAAAGATTACATTGCCATACCCAAGGCCAATGGCTATCAGTCATTACATACCGTCCTTAAAGGCATGCACGGTGTCCCTATCGAAATCCAGATACGCACCCGCGATATGGAAGACATGGCCAATAATGGAATCGCCGCTCACTGGCTTTATAAGAGCCAGCAAGACAATGCCAATATCCCTCAGATGCGAGCTCGAGAGTGGGTCCAGGGTCTGCTAGAGATGCAACAAACGGCCGGTAACTCGCTTGAGTTTATCGAGAGCGTAAAAGTTGATCTGTTCCCCGATGAGGTTTATGTGTTTACGCCGAAGGGGGCCATCATGGAGCTCCCAAAGGGCGCCTGTGCCGTAGACTTTGCCTACGCGGTCCACAGCGATGTGGGTAACCGCTGTGTGGCCTGTCGCATCAATAATCAACTCGCACCCCTATCAGAGCCGCTAGAAAGTGGTGTCACTGTCGAAATTGTGACATCCCCGGCCGGCAGACCAACACCGTCGTGGCTCAATTTCGCCGTAACAGCGAGAGCAAGATCGCAAATTCGACATTTCTTGAAACACCAGCAACGAGAGGACTCTGTCGAACTGGGTCGAAAGTTACTGGAGAAGGCACTCACGACCTTGCAACCCGATGATGCGGTCACAACAGAGTCATTAGAAACCCTTGTAAGTTTGCATTATCCGAATAGCGCATACGACGACATCCTGACCGATATCGCTCTCGGTAATCAGCTGCCGCAGGTCGTTGCCGCGAACCTCCTGGGTCAGGCGGGTGCGTCGCTTGAGAACGATCAAAGTGCCATGGAAATCAAGGGCACCGAAGGCTACGTACTCGTCTATGCGAAGTGCTGCTGTCCGCTCCCCGGTGACCCCATTGAAGGCTTCTTGAGTCCAGACAGAGGTCTGGTCGTTCATCGGGAAAACTGTCGCAACCTCTCAGATCTCCGAGAGCAACCTGAGCGCCTGATGCCCCTGAGATGGCACGATCAGATCGAGGGAACCTATCCCGTCGCGATCCGAATAGAAATGGCTAACCAACGGGGTATGATCGCCACATTGGCGACGAAACTCAGCGCCATTGGCCTCAATATCGAACGCATATCGACGCAAGATGAGTCGGTACACTTTTCTAACATCATGATTGAATTGCAGCTAAACAGCCGCGTCCATCTAGCCCGCGTGATGAAGCGCGTTAGGGTCATGGACGGCGTGCGTAAGGTCGTTCGCTGCAGTCGCCGCTAACGAGGTCACATCTCATGAACAACAGAGCTGTTATTAGCACTGCCGCTGCTCCCGCCGCCATCGGCCCCTATTCACAAGCGGTTAAAGTAGGAAATACCGTATGGATATCGGGGCAAATACCGTTGGATCCGACGACAATGGAGGTCGTAGAAGGGGGTATTGAGGCTGAGACGCGGCAAGTGTTTGCCAATCTCAGCGCAATTGCCGAGGCTGCGGGCGGATCGCTCGATAGCTCCGTGAAGATTAATATCTCGCTCACTGATTTAGCCAACTTCCAGACGGTCAATGCGGTGATGGCGGAGGCCTTCAGCGAGCCTTATCCGGCGCGTGCCTGCGTGCAGGTGGCCGCATTACCAAAGGGGGTACAGGTCGAAATCGAGGCTATACTGGCTCTCTAAAGCCCCTACGAGCGTTGTATCAAAGCGTCGCGGTAGCCTTCACGAAAGGTGGGATAGACCAGCTTAAAACCAGTTGCCAAAAGCTTTGCATTACTAATGCGTCGGTTACCCCGCGGCTGATTTTCTCTCGTACCCATCGGTTTTCGACCGAGTTGCTCGAAACACCACGCCTCTAAGTCCGCAGTTCTCACGGGCTCGCTGTCATTGAGCGACAGCGTAGCTGGAACATGAGCACCGTTGATGTGCAGATTGATTAGGTGAGCCAGCACACCCGCGACGTCGTCCCTGTGAATACGGTTGGTATATCCATCGCCAAACTGGGATGCAAGCCCCTCAATGATCGGTTTCAACATAATGGGCCTCGCACCGTCGTATAGCCCACTGGGCCGCAAGACCGTGGTAGTGGCATGGCGGCGAAAACAGCACTCTCCATCGAGCAACGCATCCACAAACGGATCACCTGCAGCGAGGGGTGAATCCTCTGTTACCCAAGCCCCTGCTTTTTCGGCGTAGACGCGTGTAGACGACACAAATAGCGCACGCTTAGCANTTGCNAAAAGGCCCGCGTCACAAATATTCCTGGCCGCCTGGGCATAGCCCGTTCGATAACCCTCGAGATCACGGCTGGTTGGCACAGGGGTAAAAATAACCACGTCGGGCTTCAACGAAGCCGCTTCTTCCAAAGATTCCGGTTGCGTGTAATCNCCATAGACAGCCCTGACTGCCCCTGGAAGCAATTCAGGTCGACGAGAAACACCGATTACCTCTGCTAGGCCCGTGAGCTTTGGTGCCAAGCGCCGAGCCAAATCACCAAANCCTATTACCATTACNCGTGGAGTCTTCACCTGCATACCTTCATGCCGCTATTATCATTGGGCCACCAAGACGAAATGTATTGTGCCGACCGACATTCTTCAGCTGCCGCTGCAGCAATTCAAGGGCGTAGGCCCAAAGGTTTTTGAAAAGCTTAACGCTATGGGTCTCCGAACCATAGAGGACATGCTATTTCACTTCCCTCTGCGTTATCAGGATAAGACGCGTTTGACCGCTATTGGTGANCTGCGCGAGGGCATGGACGCGGTTGTCAGAGGAACCATACGCGCATCCGGNATAGCCAGAGGACGCCGGCCCACGCTCATTGTCAAAGTAGATGATGGAACNGGCCTCACAACGCTACGCTTTTTNCATTTTCGCCGCGCGCAAGCACTGCAACTCAAGGTGGGCGAGATCATCACACTTTTCGGGCAACCGCGCCTGGTTGGNGGCCAACCGGAGTTCGCGCATCCTGAATATCATGTGGGCGATCGAGAGGCCGAGCTGGAAGNTGCCTTGACCCCTGTCTATCCGACGACCGAAGGCATGGGTCAAAGCACTCTGCGCAATCTCGCTCGACAGGCATTGACCTACCTTGCNCAACATCCCCCAGACGANTTGCTCNCAGGGCGTTTTAANGCGGCCCCCTCCATGGCAGATGCAATCGCTCTGTTACATCAACCGCCTGCGAGCGTGAACATANAGACCATTCTGGAGGGGCGACATCCTGCGCAACTGCGCTTGGCAAGTGANGAGCTAATCGCACATCAAATCTCGATGCTTTCTCGGCGGGCGAGAACCTTGGAACTGCGAGCTGCGAAGGCGGCACATAAAGGTGCGCTTGCCGAGGCAATTGTCGGCAGCCTCCCCTTTACACTCACCCGTGCACAAGCCCGGGTTTGCAAGGAAATTTTGGAAGACCTGAAGAAGCCAACACCGATGCTACGACTTCTTCAAGGTGATGTTGGCTCGGGTAAGACGTTGGTGGCTGCCATTAGCGCAGCACATATGGTGGAGGCGGGGCATCAAGTNGGCCTTATGGCGCCGACCGAACTNTTATCCGANCAACATTTTCGCGGCTTTAANCAATGGTTCGCGCCATTAGGTGTAAAGGTGCTGTGGCTAACGGGCCAGATAAAAGGGAAAGCGCGGCGCGAGGCTCTGGCTGCGGTTGAACAGGGTGAGGTTGATATTGTGGTCGGTACCCACGCGCTGTTTCAGGACCACGTTGCGTTTGCATCACTGGGACTGGTTCTTGTGGATGAGCAGCACCGCTTTGGGGTCAATCAAAGGCTTTCGCTTATGCGCCGAGGGCTGAATGACTTAACGCCACATCAGCTGACGATGACTGCCACACCCATACCAAGAACACTGTCTATGGTGGCGTATGCNGATCTGGACTGCTCAGTAATTGATGAGCTTCCACCCGGGCGAAAGCCGATAACTACGGCGTTGATTGACNCCGCGCGCAGGGAACAGGTGATCGACCGAGTTGGCCGTGCTTGCAGAGAAAGTCGGCAAGCGTACTGGGTCTGCGCCTTGATTGAGGAAAGCGATGCNCTGCAAGCAAATGCTGCCGAAATGACCGCGACGCAACTNAGCGAAGCCTTAACCGATCTGAAGATAGGTCTGTTGCATGGACGGCTCAGTGCTGATGAAAAAGCAGAAATCATGGCTGAGTTCGCCGCAGGTCGGCTGGATATTNTGGTCGCAACGACCGTCATTGAAGTCGGCGTGGATGTNCCAAATGCNAGCATGATGATCATCGAAAATGCAGAGCGCTTTGGGTTGGCTCAATTACACCAGCTTCGTGGCCGCGTGGGTCGCGGCGCGATAGAGAGTCACTGTTTGCTGATGTATCAATCGCCTCTCAGCCAAACCGCCAAGCAGCGTCTGGCCGTTATGAGAGAATCGCNAGATGGTTTCGTCATCGCGGAGAAGGATTTGAGTATTCGCGGGCCTGGGGAAGTGNTAGGAACCCGACAAACCGGTCTGTCATCATTTCGCGTCGCACGACTGCCCGAGCACGAGGCACTTCTTNGGACAGCGCAAACGGTCGCCGAGGAACTGGTTCGTGACGATCCGGAGCGCGCAGAACANATTGAGTCGCGCTGGACGCGCGCACGCGAGGCNTTTGCACACGTATAATCAGCAGTTCAGACTTGTTTGGATGATCCCTTGTCAGCGATAGCTCTAACACGACAAAAAGTAAGCGCTCTCTTGCGAGTGATTCGGTTTGATAAGCCCATTGGCACTTACCTACTACTCGCGCCCGCACTCTGGGGTCTGATCATTGCTTCCGAGGGNCNCCCAAAGCCCATTCTATTGTTCACNTTTGTTGTTGGTGCCTTCGTTATGCGTTCCGCTGGGTGTACCACCAATGATCTCAGCGATAGGAAGCTTGATGGCTTTGTTGAGCGNACGCGCGATCGCCCCTTAGTCACAGGCGAGGTNTCTGTTATCGAAGCCCTGTGCCTATTGTTCGGATTATTTGGCCTCGCATTATGGCTGGTCATACAAATTAACTGGCTCACGGTNCAGCTAGCGTTTGTCGGTGCAGCGCTNACCNTTGTGTATCCATTTATGAAGCGCTTTACCCACCTGCCNCAAGTCGTNCTCGGNATGGCCTTCTCCTGGAGCATCCCCATGGCCTTCGCTGCCACCACGGAGACATTGCCANTTGGNCTGTGGTGGCTGTTCCTCGCAAATCTCTTGTGGGTCGTGGTGTACGACACACAATACGCCATGGTCGATCGAGAGGACGATCTCGAAGTCGGTATTAAATCGACAGCTATACTGTTTGGTGAAGCTGATACGCGGATCATTTTGGGGCTGCAGGTGCTTTGTTTNTTATGTTTTGTGGCCACCGGCATGAGCTTTAATCTTGGCCTTNGTTATTTCCTTTCGATCNTCGCGGTGGGCGCATTGTTCATGAGACACCAGCGTCTCATCAGTAACCGATCACGCNAAACCTGCTTTAAGGCATTTAACGAGAGCAAATGGATTGGCTTGATCGTAGCGGTCGGATTACTGGGACACTACGTCGCCGTCGCCGTATAAGCTCTGAATACTAACCAGACTCTCCAGCGTGGAACTTCGACTTTACCCAAGCGTTAATGACCTGCCCAAAGCCGTCTGGGAGGCTTCGTTCTCCAATGGTTACCCGTTTTTGACCCATGCTTTTTTGGAGGGCCTCGAAACATCAGGCAGCACGGGCAGTCAGTCGGGCTGGCAAAACTGTCACCTCGGTTTATGGGATGACGAGCATGCAATCGCCATGGCACCCGGGTTTCTAAAGAGCCACAGCTATGGTGAATATGTCTTTGACTGGTCGTGGGCTGATGCCTGGCACCGNAGCGGTTTGGACTACTATCCGAAGCTTGTGACCGGCGTACCGTTTACGCCAGCCACCGGCCCTCGGTTATGGACCGACAACGNCCGTCCNGATGCTCAACTCGAGTTGATCTCAGCAGTCACCGACTGGTGCGCCTCTGAAAATATCTCGAGCTGGCACATTTTNTTTCCCGACGAAGCTACCTCGAGNCAACTGGCTGACGCCGGACTGATACAACGGATGACGACACAATTTCATTGGTTTAACCGAGATTATTCAGATTTCGATGATTTCCTGTCCGCCTTTAACAGTCGAAAACGCAAGGCGCTGAAGAAAGANCGTGCCGCTATTGCTNCTCAGAATCTGCACCTTGTNACAAAAACGGGGAGCGAGATCAGTGATGAGGACTGGGCTTTTTTCCACTACTGCTATCAGACAACCTATCTGAAGCGAAGTGGTCACCAGGGCTATTTAACCGGTGAGTTTTTCACGAGCGTCTGCCCTGCATTGGGTGAAAGCACGGTTATGGTGATTGCACANGANGGAGAGNANCCCGTCGCAGCGGCCCTGTATTTTGTTGATGACGATACGCTCTATGGCCGGTACTGGGGCTGCCTTAAGGAATTCGATTTTTTACATTTCGAAGCGTGCTACTACCGAGGAATCGAGTATTGCATTGAAANAGGTATCAAACGCTTCGATCCCGGCGCGCAAGGCGAGCATAAGATTCAGCGNGGATTCGAACCCACACTCACCTATTCAAACCATTGGGTTGCTGAGCCCCGATTAAAAGACGCCGTTGCCGACTTCTGCCGCCGAGACTGCGATCACGTGCGGCGTTATCGAGACGAAGCCGCGACGCTACTGCCTTTTAAGCAAAGCTCGTGATACCCAACTAGGCAGCTAAGCCGGCGCCTCATCGCGCAGAAAGACCCATTGCGNGCCTTTCGAATGTGCCTCACTGAAATAGTATCCGGATCCATTAAAGGCCTTTAGCGCTTCCGGATCGGTAATTCGATTATCGATGATGTAACGCGCCATGACGCCACGCGCCTTCTTAGCGAAAAACGAAATCATCTTATACTGGCCGTTTTTAAGGTCCTTAAACTGTGGNGTNATNACGTCAGCATTAAGCCCTTTTGACTTCACCGCCTTGAAGTACTCATTGGAAGCCAAGTTAATCAGTACGTCGGTATTCGCCGANGCCAGGTCTTCATTAAGGGTATCCGTCACACGATCACCCCAGAACTCATAAAGGTTCTTGCCGCGCTGGTTTGCAAACTTGAGTCCCATCTCAAGTCGATACGGCTGCATAAGGTCCAGAGGCCGCAGCAGNCCATANAGGCCAGACAGAATTCTCAGTCTGGACTGCGCAAACTGGAGATCAGTTTCGCTCATCGAATCTGCCTCGAGACCCGTGTAAACATCGCCTTTGAACGCAAGGACCGCCTGCTTCGCGTTGTCATTGCTGGCCGTTGCATGCCAGTTCATAAAGCGTGCATGATTCAAGTCCGCAATTGACTCACTCACGCCCATGAGGGAGCGAATATCGTCCGGAGCTAACTTTCGAGCGTCGTCAACTAACAAGGCCGACTGATCCATAAACCGCGGAGTGGTCGAGGTCGCTGTTGTTGATGGTGTCTCATAATCCAGTGTTTTGGCTGGCGACAGTACAGTAAGCACAGTGAATCTCTCTGCAATTGATGTTCACACGATGATAACCTTCAATGTCGTGTTGAGGAACGGGTCATTGCAGTGAAGTACTGGGCAACTCTTGCGCAGACAATCGATGGTATCAGTCGTGGCGTTGGCAATGCTGTGGCGTATACAGCGGTTGCCATGGCCGCAGTCACAACCACCGTAGTGATCCTCCGCTATGGGTTTGGTCAGGGCGCGATCGCAGCACAGGAATCTGTGCTTTATTTGCATGGCGCCTTATTCATGCTCGGTGCGGCACCCACATTACTTACGGATAAGCATGTACGGGTTGATGTCTTTTATCGAAATTTTACAGATCGTCAGAAGCACTGGGTGAATATCATTGGCCACACCGTGTTCACATTACCCTTCTGCACACTTATCGTTCTTGGCTCTTGGGGCTATGTATCAGAAAGCTGGTCAATCATGGAGTCCTCGCCTGAGCCCGGCGGCATACCGGCTGTTTTCCTTCTGAAGACACTAATCCCAGCCATGGCGGTTTTGCTCGCGCTGCAAGCTGTAAGCCTCATCATTCAGGGCTTGATCGAACTTAGCGAGGTGCCCTCTGATGGTTGAGGGTGAACTAGCGCTCGCGCTCTTCGGCTGTGTTTGCCTGTTGCTACTGTTTGGCTTTCCTGTTGCATTGACACTCGCCGGAACGGCGCTGCTCTTTGCTGCCATTGGCGTTATTGCTGGGCACTTCGATGCTAGCTTCGTCGCGGCACTATCGGGCCGTATGTTTGGCACCATTACCAATGAGACACTGGTTGCCGTACCGTTGTTTATTCTGATGGGCGTCACACTGGAACGCGCCAAGATAGCTGAAGAGCTCTTGTCCGCAATGGCTAGTGGCCTGGGAAACAGAACAGGCGGTCTTGGCATTTCGGTGATCGTGGTGGGCGCTCTTCTCGCCGCCAGTACGGGCATCGTGGGGGCGACAGTCGTCACTATGGGCGTCTTGGCGCTGCCATCCATGCTGAGAGCAGGGTATAACCCATCGCTCGCCACAGGTCTTATCTGTGCGACCGGTACGCTGGGTCAAATTATTCCTCCGTCGATTGCGCTCGTGCTACTCGGGGACATCATGTCGACGGCGTATCAGCAGGCGCAATTACAGAACGGCATTATCAACACACAAACGGTATCGGTAGGTGACTTGTTTATCGGTTCGCTGGTACCAGGCTTGGTACTCGTTGGTCTGTACCTTGGGTATCTACTATTCGTTGCCTGGCGAAACCCATCAGACTGCCCTTCCCCAGAGGAGATAAACGATGACGGCCAGTCCTCTATACTCGCCGCCGTATTACCCCCACTGCTATTAATCGGCGTGGTCCTGGGCTCGATTATCGTCGGCGCTGCAACGCCAACAGAAGCCGCAGGCGTTGGCGCGGTCGGTGCACTTTGCCTGGCCGCCTACAAATCAGCGCTCGATTTCGCAATGTTAAAGGACATCGCGCGCTCAGCCATGGCAACTACGAGCATGGTGTTCTTGATCCTTATTGGCGCAGCCCTATTTTCCTTGGTATTCAGGGGTTTTGGGGGTGACGAACTGATCGAAGCGTTCTTCGCAGAGCTCGGTGGCGGCCCTCACATGGCACTGCTGATTGTGATGCTTGTCATGTTTCTCCTGGGCTTTATTCTCGATTTCATCGAAATAACGTTCGTTGTGGTCCCGATTGTCGCACCGATTTTACTGTCGATGGGTTTTGACCCCATCTGGCTGGGAGTGATGATTGCTGTGAATCTTCAAACGTCATTCCTTACGCCACCGTTCGGTTTTGCCTTGTTCTACCTGCGTGGCGTAGCTGATGAGTCAGTCGCAACCAGCGCAATTTATCGTGGCGTCATTCCATTTGTGGCGATACAACTAGGTTTACTGACCATGCTATGGCTGGTTCCAGATATCGTCACTTGGTTACCCAGCTCACTCGGGCGTTGATCTGACGTCACCAACAAACGGTAAATCCAATACAGATCCGCTAAAACGTTAGGAGACAGCGTTGAACCCAATCGATGAAACACCCAGGCCGCAAGGCGAGCTCGCACTTCAGACGGTCGCTATGCCGGCAGATACCAACGCCAGCGGTGATATTTTTGGCGGATGGCTGTTATCGCAAATGGACATAGCCGGTGGCGTTGCGGCGTCCGAAGTGGCGGGCGGCCGTGTCGCAACGGTTGCCATCCAGGGCATGTCGTTTCTCACTCCAGTGCATGTCGGTGCGGTAGTGACCTGTTACTGCGACATTCTCGACATTGGTCGCAGCTCAGTGCGTGTGCTTATCGAGGTGTGGATCAACTCCCAACACGACGGCGAGCCAATTAAGGTGACCGAGGGCGAGTTCATCTATGTCGCCATCGATAACGCAAAGCGAACGCGAACGATTACTGGTCAGTAAACGAGATGGGCGGTAGCACGCGATCTCGGGCGTTCAAATAAGCACGCTCGGAGATTTCGTGATATCTCCTAACGCCACCTAGGAACTCCTCATAAGAAGCAGCAATTTTTTGCGCCATGGGATCGCCGGCCTTGAGCTGCTCTAAGGCAACCACTGAGTTACTGTGAAGCACGTCCATGACATCGTCAGGTAGCGGCCGCAATTTCACAGCGTAGTCGTCCAACAAAGAATTCAGCGATTGATTATTTCGCGCGGTAAACTCGTCTAGCATGTCTTGGTTGGTTGCCCTGGCTGCGCCTTCGACAATGGCCTGAAGATCCGCGGGTAGTCGATCAAAAGCCTCCTGATTCACCGTGAACTCGAGCATCGCACCCGGCTCATGCCAACCGGGGTAGTAGTAGTACTCAGCGACCTCCATCAGACCTAGTGTGCGATCGTTATAGGGCCCAACCCACTCAACGGCGTCGATGACGCCAGTCTGCATTGATGTATAGATCTCACCACCCGCCAGTCGAACGGCGGTGCCCCCCGATGCGGCAAACACCTCGCCAGCGAGGCCAGGAATGCGCATCTTGAGACCATCAAGATCACTCGCCGACTTCAACTCTCTGTTGAACCAGCCTGCCATTTGAACCCCGGTTGACCCACCGGCAAATGGCCGCACGCCGAACGGGGCGTAGAGCTCGCGCCAAAGCTCAAGTCCGCCTCCATAATGCAACCAACCGTTCATTTCCTGGGCGGTCATACCAAAAGGAACGGCGGTGTAAAACACGGATGAGGGAATNTTACCTTTCCAGTAGTAAGACGCCCCATGGCCCATCTCGGCNACGCCTTGTGATACCGCATCAAACACCTCAAATGGCGGTACCACCTCGCCCGCACCGTAGACACGAACCGTCAATCGACCGTTGCTCATCTCGCCCACACGCCGCGCAAAGTTTTCCGGTGCCGATCCAAGGCCAGGCAAGCCTTTTGGCCACGTGGTTACCAGCTTCCATTCGATACTTGCCTGATTGCCACTCACGCTAAGGCCTGAGTCATTGACTGTTTTTTGAGCTTCGACAGCCCACAGCCCGAGCGTTCCAACCCAGAGCAGTAGAAGGGCAACAACAGCTACCGGTAACAGTGTTTTCTCTTTCATCAAAGCCTCACAAAGCTTGAAGATTGGCGTATTGCAGAACTAACCACTTACTGCCTTCCGCGAAGTTTACCTCGATACGTGCGTTAGCACCTCGACCCTCGATGTTGAGTACCATACCTTCGCCAAACATGGGATGAGTCACACGCTGACCTAGCGATAATCCCGAATCATTTGATGCACCTACGGGTTGCTGTAGTCGATCTGAAAGTGGCCTTGTCAATCCGCCGTGAAGCCGCACTTCCTCTATTAAGTCGGACGGTATTTCTCGAACAAAACGGGAGGGCGTGTTGTACGTTTCACTGCCGTGAAGACGCCGACTCTCGGCGTAGGTGATCAGCAGTCGCTGTTGGGCTCGAGTGATCCCGACATAGGCCAACCGCCTCTCTTCCTCCAAGCGGCCGGGTTCTTCTACCGACATTCTGTGAGGAAACAGGTTCTCTTCCAGTCCCGTCAAAATGACAAGCGGGAACTCAAGGCCCTTCGCCGAATGCAGGGTCATCATTTGCACACTGTCTTCGTAGGGATCCGCCTGACTGTCACCCGCATCGAGTGCGGCGCTATCGAGAAACTGCTGCAGCGGAGATAACGAATCATCCTCGGCCCTGAAGGTTTTGGCGGCGGACACAAGCTCTTCAAGGTTCTCCACCCGCGCCTGTCCGCGCTCCCCCTTTTCCGCTTTGTGAAAATCAATCAAGCCCGTTCGATGTATGACGTGCTCCACCATTTCCTCGAGGGGAAGCTCGACCGTCTCGCTATCAAGCTCGTTAATCAATGCTGCAAAGCCCGAGAGCGACGACCGCGCTCTCGACCCAAGTAAGCCGTTTTGTTGAGCAAGACCCATGGCCTGCCACATTGATACGTTGTTGTCTCGGGCGATTGCCCGCAAATCGTCCACGGTCTTACTACCGATACCGCGGGTAGGCGTATTGATAATACGCTCCAGTGCGGGATCATCTCCGCGCCCAATAACCAGTCGCATGTAGGCCAGCGCGTTTCGAATTTCGAGGCGCTCGTAAAAGCGCTGGCCGCCATAGATACGATAAGGAAGCCCCACACGAATCAGCGCCTCTTCAATAACCCTCGATTGCGCATTGGATCGATACAAAATGGCGCTGGATTTACGCGGATTACCCTCATCGGTCCACGACTGAATTTGCTCTACAATGAATCGCGCCTCGTCCTGTTCGTTGAAGCCCGCGTAGAGTTTAATCGGCTCGCCGTCCTCACCGTCTGTCCANAGNTCCTTACCCAGCCGACCCGCGTTATGCGAAATCACACCATTAGCCGCATCGAGAATGGTTTTGGTTGAGCGGTAATTTTGCTCAAGACGAACCGTCTGGGTGCCGACAAAATCCTCGGTAAATCGCTGGATGTTTTCAATTTTCGCACCGCGCCACCCGTAGATAGACTGATCATCATCGCCCACGGCAACAACGGGGATTGCATTCCCGGCAAGCACCCTGAGCCATGCGTACTGAATCGAGTTCGTGTCCTGAAACTCATCCACCAGCAAAATGTTGAAGCGCTCCTGGTAGTGGGCAAGTGTCTCCGGTGATTTCAACCAGAGTTCGTGGGCACGCAGTAACAGCTCGGCAAAATCGACAAGGCCGCCGCGTTGGCAAGCCGCCTCGTAGGCTTCATAAATGCGGACCATCGTTTTGGTGTAAAGATCGCCCATAGGCGGGTCAATGTGCTGAGCACGCAAGCCCTCATCCTTTTGCCCGTTAATAAACCACTGGGCCTGTCTCGGTGGCCACTTTGCGTCGTCGAGCCCTAACTCTCGACAGACTCGTTTAACGAGTCTGAGCTGATCGTCACTGTCGAGAATCTGGAAGTTTTGGGGAAGCCCAGCTTCCGCCCAGTGGGTTTGGAGCAAGCGGTGCGCCAGACCGTGGAAAGTACCGATCCATAAACCATGCGTCGGCCGTCCAAGCATCTCTTCAATGCGGCCTCGCATCTCCCGAGCAGCCTTGTTCGTGAAGGTCACGGCCATTACAGAGTAAGGCGAGAGACCCTCGGCTCTAATGAGCCAGGCAATACGGTGCACCAGAACACGGGTCTTCCCCGATCCTGCGCCAGCAAGTACCAACTGATTACCTTGCTCTGCGGCTACCGCCGAGCGCTGCGCCTCGTTAAGGCCATCGAGAATATCTGACACATCCATAGAGCACAGTGTACAAGAAAGCGCCATTTACGACGGCCTACACAACACGTTTATCTTAGGTTTCTGCTAATCTCTCCCCAGGTGTAGGAGGGCAGACCATGGACGACAACGAAGACGATAAGAAACGCGTACTCACACCTCCGGCCGATTGGTCGGAAGGGCTCAAGCCCAAATCATCTGATGATTACGAAGAGGACATCGATGAGGGCACCGATTGGTTAGAGGAGGATGATTTCGAAGTGCCTCCGGCCGATGACGCTGGCCCTGACGGGGATGATAATGAAGACGTCGAAGATGATGTTGAGGAGACGACAGATTCAGCCGCGCTCCTAACCGATCACACTGCCACCGCAAATGATTCTGGTGGCGGCTCCAAAATACCTTGGGCATTGGCGATTGTTGGATTTGTAGCCGCTGCTGCTATGGGCGGTCTCTGGCTTGATACTCAAAGTTCCAGCAGCTCCGAAATTGCCGACTTGAAAGACACCATTCGATCGCTGCAACGAGAGGAGAATCAAAAGTCATCAGAAGACACTGCCTTAGCGTCGGACAATGAAGCGCTTCGAGGCGAAATTGCTGCTCTCAGGGCGCGAGCCGACGCGCTCTTTGATGAAAATGAACTGCTTAAAGACAGAGAGGCCGAGCGGGCTGCGGAAGCCATCGCCGAACGACAAAAATCGACCACGCCCCAATCCGTTAAGCCCGCCTCACCGGCGTTTGAACCACCGAGGCAAGCAGGCGGACCCTGGTTCGTGAATCTGGAAAGCCATACCTCGCTAGCGACGGCCAATGAACGTGCTGCGATACTCAGAGACGTATTACGACCGCTAAACATATCCGTGGCCAGTGCCAGGGTTAACGGCAGAGAGTACTTCCGCGTTCGTGCGACCGGCTTTGCATCGAAGGCCACGGCGAGTCAGGCATCGGAGTGGATGTCTGCACAAACAAACGCGGGACCNTACTGGCTCGGAAAAGCCGAGGGTGCANCTAGCAGNGCCTCGAATACTGNNAGACCCGACGAACAAGTCGTCGCCACCACAAGGCCTAGCCCANCGAGTGCAAAAAAACCCGTTCGCCTAAAACAGCTGCCCATGCGAGATAACTGGTTTGTGTTTGTGGATACCTACGATCGGGGAGAGCGCGCCGACTCGGTAATCAGCGAATTGGTTGAAAAGGGCCTGGAAGCGAAGGTCGCCGTGGAATCACGGTCGGGCGAGCTTTTTTATCGCGTGCAAGTGGTCGGCATCGAGACTGAAGCGAGGGGGAACGCCATTGTCGCGCAGCTCAAAGACAGCGACTTCCTCAATGCCCGACTGCGTAAAACCGTGAACTAGACGCCCGTTATCTTCGGCATAGGCAGGTTATCCAGCATCATTTCGGTCTTTTCTGGAAGCTCCCCAACCCCAAGCGACACCCACGACACCAACAACAAGGTACTAATAACGGCCCAACGCCGGCGTCGACCTGTGAGTCCAATTCGATCCATGACCGCCAACAACGGCTCCGCCATTATGAAGGCGGCGATAATGGTAATAGCCCAACCAAGATACGGATCATTGCCCCAGAAGGTGTGCACAAAACCCGAGTAAAACAGCCCTAGGGCAGCAACAAGATTGACCACATAGCGCATATCAGCTCCTATTCGGCATCAAATCCAGTCATCCAATGGCGCCGTCTTGTCTGATTGAGCATCACCTGTATTGATAACACCCTTAGGTTCAACAAGGAGGACCTTCGCTTCTGAAGCCGCGCGTGGGCGATGGGGTACTCCCTTAGGAACAACCAACATCTGACCTGCCTCGAGCTCGACCGTGCCATCGTGAAAATCAATCACTAACTTGCCTTCCAAGACGATGAATGTTTCATCCGTGTCCTGATGGTCATGCCAAACAAAATCACCCTCGAGCCGCACCAACTTNAATTGGTAGTCATTCATTTCNGCCACCACTTTGGGTGACCACTGCTCAGCGAAACAATCGAACTTGTCAGAAAAGGTGATGGGTACGGGTGTATTACTCATGAAGCGATGCCTCTATCTAGCAGCCACTGGAGGTATTGAACCACTGTTGCTGTGATAACACGAAGACCGCTTTACTGTCAGACTCGTTGTGACTGAAGACAGCACCAAGCTTTTTAACCGCCGCGATTGATCGGAAATTGTGAGGGCCGATATCAAAAAAGACCCGGTCAGTGACTTTGAATGCGCGCAAGAGCATCGCTTCTTTTAACTCCCGATTCGCTGAAGTTCCCCAAAATTCTCGAGCAATAAAGGTATAGCCAATCCTGATGCAGGTATTGGCAGCTTCGTATCCGTAAAAGCGTGAGGAGCCTACAACTCTGCCACTTTGCTTCTCTCTAATGACAAAACAACCCAAGTCATTCGTCAGGCCGCCCTGAAAGAAGTGCTGAAACTTGGAGCGTTTCCACCGATCAGCTTCAGGATGCTGCTCCCACAGCAGTGAGTCACTCGCCACTGCATACAAATCATCAAAGTCACTCGCTTTTAACCGCTCCAGAGAGAAATGTTGAGTTTGAAGGGGAAGTCGAAAAACCGAGCTATCGACAGTGCATGAGCCCGTCTCAGCTGACATGGTTAATCGCCGTGCAACTCTGCGATCAGTGTGGCCGCCTGCGCTCTCACCAGCTGAGCGTCCGGACCAATCAATGTAATGTGGCCCAGCTTCCTGCCTTTTCGCACGCCCTTTCCATACGTCTGAATCAGCGTACGAATGGGGCCCTCGGGCATATGCGAGGGAAGCACATCATTGAGCAGATTGACCATTGACGCCGCTTCAGTAAATAAAGGCTCGCGGACCGGCTCCCCCATGACACAACCCACATGTTGGGCAAATTGGTCTGCGCCAACGGCACCAATCGTCCAGTGGCCCGTGTTGTGCACCCGAGGGGCTATTTCATTGACGATGAGCTCACCGCCAGTAAGGAAAAACTCGATGGCCAACACACCGACGTAGTCCATGGCATTGACTAAGCGCTTGGCATAGTCCCCTGCTAAATCAGCCAAGGATGAATCAATACCGGATGGCACATAACTGCCTATCAATATGCCATCGCGCATCGCATTCTCAGTCATGGGATAACACGAAGTTTGACCCTGACGATCTCTCCCGATGATGATCGCGTACTCAAGATCGATGGCAATTTCGGCTTCAGCAATGACGGGATAGGCATCTACCGGAATAGCGTCGCGCGTATCCTGATCAACACGCCATTGCCCGCCACCGTCGTAGCCGCCCAACGTTCGTTTACAGCGCGCATACTGTCCCGGAAGTGAATCTAAGGCTGCTTCAAGTTGGTCAGGTGTGGTAACAAGTGACCACGGCGAGGTGGGTATATTCAGCTCATCGAGCATGGCTTTTTGCGTGTCACGCTCCCTCAAGGTCACTAACGCATCATAGTTAGGCGCCAAACCAACGTTGGCTGCTTTGCGCAGCATATCGTCGGGAAGGCTCTCTCTTTCGACCGTAATTGCGTCACAGGCGGCTAAGAATTCGTCGAGTTGCTCGGGGTAATAAATTGGGCCAAGACCAGCAACAACTGGCGTTTCGTCAACGCAGAGATAGGACACGCTAAAACCAAGCCGATTGGCTGCCTCGCCGAGCATCTGGCTCAGCTGACCACAACCAATAATGCCAAGGCGACCCTTTGTCATCTGCGATAGCGCCTTCAGTCGAAGGGGTTTACAGGGACACCCGAGGATTGCGCATCTCGGTAGTTGTCCAGAGCGTCACGAATGGCTACGTCGTCGTTGGCAAGCATGGCCGCCGCAAACAACGCTGCATTGACGGCTCCGGGTTTACCCACCGCAAAGGTTGCGACCGGTACGCCCTTTGGCATTTGAACGATCGACATCAGGGCGTCCACACCTTGCAGCACCGTGGCATCAACAGGCACACCCAAAACGGGAACCGGTGTCATTGCAGCGGCCATGCCCGGAAGGTGAGCCGCACCACCAGCGCCCGCAATAATAGCCTTTAAGCCTCGAGCACGGGCCGATTTTGCATATTCGTACAAACGGTCTGGTGTGCGGTGGGCCGAGACAACCTTTGCCTCATAGGCAATGCCAAGCTCATCCAGTGTCTGAGCCGCATTCTCCATCACGCCCCAATCGGAACGTGATCCCATAATGATGCCAACAACGGGATTAGCCATGCATTTCCTCACTTGGCGCCGGAAATGTGGTGCGCCAGAAAATGGAAACCGGCGAGTATACCTGAGAACAACTCAGCGTCCAGACAGAAAGTGGTCAAAGAGTGGGGAAGGTGAAAACCCTAAAAGGGATTTCTCATCCTATACATCAACTGTTTTTGTTCAGGTTGGCCACTGAGACCGTGGCGAGAAGGGCCAGTAAAAACAGCGTGTACTACTTGTCATCAACCAGCGCGACCACGAGTAAGGCCGTCGCCCAAAGGNTGGATTGACTGACCATTAGCTTGTTTTTCATTTCAGGGCTTACTCAACGGTGACTGATTTCGCCAGATTGCGAGGTTTATCAACATCGGTGCCTTTTGCCACAGCCACGTGATAAGACAACAATTGCAGCACCACCGTATAGACAATGGGTCCCGCGAGCTCTGAGACCGAAGGCACATCGATAACCGTGACGCCCGGTCCACTGTCGTAGTTAACGGCCTGGTCAGCAAACACAAAAAGTTGNCCACCACGCGCGCGAACTTCCTCGANATTCGACTTCAATTTATCGAGTAGGTCGTCTTTCGGCGCGACAGCCACGATCGGCATCTTGTCATCAACCAAGGCTAAAGGACCATGCTTCAGCTCTCCCGCCGGGTAAGCCTCCGCATGAATATAGGAGATTTCCTTGAGTTTCAGCGCGCCTTCCATGGCGATGGGGTGGTAGACGCCGCGCCCCAGAAACAGCGCATGATTGCGTTGAATGAATTGGCTGGCCAACGCTTTAATCTTGGCGTCCTGAGCGATCGTCGCTTCCACGGCTGCCGGCAGTTCGGCGATGGCCTGCTTTACCAAGGACTCATCCAATGCATTCTTCGCCTGGCGCCGGGCAATACAAGCCATGAGCACCATGAGTGCTGCCAGCTGGGTGGTGAACGCCTTGGTCGAGGCCACACCAATCTCAGGCCCCGCTTTGGTGAGGAATACAAGGTCACTGGCACGCACAATGGCGCTGTGATCGACATTGCAGATGGCCAGCTTCGCGAGTGCATAGTCATCAGGCAGGTGCTTAATGGCCGCGAGTGTGTCGGCGGTCTCGCCCGACTGCGAGATGGTCACCACCAAGGTGCCGGGCAGGGCAACCGAGCGCCGGTAGCGAAACTCTGAGGCGACCTCGACCTGGCAGGGGACGCCCGCAATCGCCTCAAGCCAATGCCGCGCAACAAGGCCCGCGTGATAGCTGGTTCCACAGGCAATAATCTGAACCGCCTGTACCTGATCAAATATGGCTGCGGCCTTATCACCGAAGAGCGAATCATCGAGTGCATCAAAAGTCAGTGTGTCTCGAAGTCGATCCGGCTGCTCGTAAATCTCTTTGAGCATATAGTGCTCAAACTCACCTCTGTCTGCTTGATTATCACCGCCCTTCAAGCGCGTCTTTTCACGCGCGATCGGAGCTCCCGACGCGTCGAAGATTTGAAAACCGCTTGGCTTCAAAACAGCAAAATCGCCGTCTTCGAGATACACAAAGGTGTCCGTGACTTGCCGAAGCGCCAGCGTATCCGAGCCCGCAAAGGTCTCACCGATCCCCACACCCAGTACCAGGGGACTCCCTTCGCGCGCAACCACAACCTCGTTCTCATGCTCCGTATCAACAACCGCAATCGCGTAAGCACCCTTTAGTTGGGCCACGGTTTCTCTAACCGCATCAAAAAGGGAGGCGCCTTGTTCCAGGCCGGTACGAATCAAATGAACAATGACTTCCGTATCGGTTTCTGATCGAAACTCAACGCCCTGGGCGCGCAAGGTATCGCGCAGGTGGGCGTGATTTTCAATGATGCCGTTGTGTACAAGGGCAACTCGATCACCCGATATGTGGGGGTGCGCGTTAGCAGAGGTAGGCTCGCCATGCGTGGCCCATCGCGTATGCGCCACACCGCGACAACCGACAATCGGGTTGAGCGCGTTAGCATCTTCCAACGCTTTTACTTTTCCCAAATGTTTATGCATTTGAAGCGCATGACCGTTATCGATCAAGGCCATGCCCGCGGAGTCATAACCTCGATACTCGAGCCTTCTCAAGCCCTCGAGCAAAATTTCCGAGACTTCTCTCTGAGCTGCCGCGGCAACTATTCCACACATAATAAATTCCTACTGCTTGGGTTTTTCTGGGCGTTTCCACCCATCTATATTGCGCTGTTTTGCTCGCCCGACGGCAAGCTGCGATTCACCAACTTTTGAAGTCACAGTGGAACCCGCGGCAACGAAACCACCGTTCTCCACCGTAAGCGGTGCAACAAGCGTGCTATTTGAACCGATAAAGACGTTATCTCCGAGTTCCGTGCGATGCTTATTAGCGCCGTCGTAGTTACACGTGATGGTCCCGGCACCAATATTGGATCCTGCGCCGACGGTGGCATCTCCGACATACGCGAGGTGATTTGCCTTAGCGCCCGCACCAAACACGCTATTTTTCACTTCCACGAAATTACCGACCTTTGCCCCGTCACCCAGATCAGCACCAGGTCTCAAGCGCGCGTAAGGCCCGACCTGACAATGCGCTGCAACAGCCGCGCCCTCAATATGTGTGAACGCTCGCACAACCGTGCCATCACCAATCACACAGTCTTTGAGTACGCAGTTAGCCTCGATGACCACCTGATCGCCGAGACGAACCTCGCCTTCGATCAACACATTCGCATCAAGCACCACATCGGTGCCACAGGCAAGACTGCCGCGAATATCCAAGCGACTTGCATCCATCACATGCACGCCTGCGGCCATCAGCTCATCGGCTTTCTGTCTTTGGTGTGCGCGCTCTAATGCCTCGAGTTGCGCACGATCATTCACACCGGAAATTTCATTCGACTTATCCGTCACCACCACACTCACCTTTTTCCCATCCCGCAGCGCAAGACTTAACACATCCGGTAAATAGAACTCACCCTGAGCATTGTCATTTTTTACCTGGCCAAGCCAGGCAACGAGTTCACTTCCACGAGCGGCAAGGACGCCTGTGTTGACCTCTGTCACCTCTAGCTCGTGCGGCAAACCGTCTTTCTGCTCAACCACCCTTGCAAAGCTTCCGTCGGCACCCCGAATAACCCGCCCGTAACCGGTGGGGTCTTCCAGCGTTGCGGCTAACAGTGTCGGCTGCATTTCAGCCGCCGAAACAACATCAGCTAGAACACCCGCGGACAAAAGTGGAACGTCACCAAACAAAATAAGAACCGTGCTGTCGGGATGACANGATGGAGCCGCCTGCAGCGCCGCATGTCCGGTGCCCAACTGCTCGGCTTGAACATAGATTTCAACATCTGACGCAGCAACGGCATCGGAGACCTGCGATGCGCCGTGACCGACAACGACATGAAGTCGCTCTGCACCGAGTTGGCGAGCCGTATCGAGCACGCTGGCCACCATGGGTTGTCCACCAATCGGGTGGAGTACCTTTGGCAATTCGGATTTCATACGAGTGCCACGACCTGCGGCAAGAACAATGACTTCNAGCATTTGGAGATCAATAGTGAACTGTCCCAAAAGCATCGCACAGCCATATGACAACTGCTATGGCAAAAATTCCAAATGGGGTTGATCAGACAAAAGCGACGACTCGCAGCGAGTGGTCGAAGCGGGGTTTAGCGCCCCGCGCGATTCTTGAGTTTTCTCAGGGTAGCGAGCTGTGCCGCCGCCTCGGCAAGCTGAGCGGATGCGCGGCCGTAATCAAGCTCGCTGCTTTGATTAGCTAGCGCTTC
The DNA here is from genome assembly GCA_002691565.1 of Halieaceae bacterium. Taxonomy (GTDB): domain Bacteria; phylum Pseudomonadota; class Gammaproteobacteria; order Pseudomonadales; family Halieaceae; genus Luminiphilus. Next base: position 4,962 of record NZIH01000040.1, on the reverse strand, counting down.
TTCCGCTGCCTTTCGGGCTTCTTCAGCAGCCACTTCGTCGAGATCATCACCACGTAGAGCGGTGTTCGCAAGGATCGTGACAACATCGCCCTGAACCTCGAGGTAACCACCCGAGACGTAATACACCTCTTCCTCACCACCTTGAAGCACCACACGAACCGTGCCGGGCGTGAGATCCGTGAGTAACGGTGTATGCCCATACGTCACCCCAAGCTCCCCGCTCGAGCCGCTGGCAACCAACAGCTCTACGAGGCCTGAGAAGATTTGAGCTTCTGCGCTAACGATATCGCAGTGAATGGTCAGTGCCATTGACGCCTCCGATTAAGCGCTCATTTTCTCGGCTTTCTCAACAGCCTGCTCAATCGAGCCGACCATGTAGAACGCCTGTTCGGGAAGGTGGTCNTACTCACCTGCCAAAATTCCTTTAAACCCAGAAATCGTGTCTTTCAAGGAGACGTAGATACCCGGCGAGCCTGTAAAGACTTCGGCCACATGGAAGGGCTGCGATAGGAAGCGCTCAATTTTTCGAGCGCGCGCTACGGTCATTTTGTCGTCTTCTGAGAGTTCATCCATTCCCAGAATTGCAATAATGTCCTTCAACTCCTTATAGCGCTGAAGCACCGACTGCACGCCGCGCGCAACCTCGTAATGCTCAGTACCAATAATAAGCGGGTCAAGCTGACGCGACGTTGAATCAAGTGGATCGACCGCGGGGTAGATGCCCTTCGCAGCAATATCTCGACTCAATACAACCGTCGAGTCCAAGTGCGCGAACGTTGTTGCTGGTGATGGGTCAGTCAGGTCATCCGCGGGTACGTATACCGCCTGGATCGAGGTAATCGAACCCGTCTTAGTCGACGTAATACGCTCCTGAAGCACACCCATTTCCTCCGCGAGTGTTGGCTGGTAGCCCACCGCTGATGGCATACGTCCGAGCAGTGCTGACACCTCGGTTCCCGCTAGCGTGTACCGGTAAATGTTGTCGACGAAGAGCAGTACATCACGGCCCTCATCACGGAACTTTTCTGCCATCGTCAAACCGGTCAGTGCCACGCGTAAACGGTTACCGGGCGGCTCATTCATCTGACCGTAAACCATCGCCACTTTGGACTCTGGTAAGTTCTCAACGTTTACAACCTTCGACTCCTGCATTTCGTAGTAGAAGTCATTACCTTCACGAGTACGCTCCCCGACGCCCGCGAATACTGAAAGTCCGGAGTGCTCAGTTGCGATATTGTTAATGAGTTCCATCATGTTGACGGTCTTACCAACACCCGCACCACCAAATAATCCAACCTTACCACCCTTAGCGAATGGGCAGACCAGATCGATCACTTTGATGCCGGTCTCAAGCAGCTCTTCTGAGGCAGCGAGCTCTTCGTAGGTTGGCGCGGCACGGTGAATCGAAGAACGCTCCTGCTCGCCAATCGGACCACGCTCATCGATGGGATTACCCAGGACATCCATAATACGTCCCAGAGTCTCGATGCCGACGGGCACTGAAATAGGCGCGCCCGTGTTATCAACGGACAGCCCGCGGCTCACACCCTCTGATGAACCCATGGCAATCGCGCGGACAACACCGTCACCCAACTGCTGCTGAACCTCCAGAGTGAGGCCTTTATCAGTGACCATCAGGGCATCGTATACCTTCGGTACGCTGTCACGGGGAAACTCTACGTCAACAACCGCGCCGATGACCTGTACAACCTTTCCACTACTCATTTTTGAGTCCTCTGTCTTGTTCCGCGACGCAAATACTCAGCGTCGCCGTAATGCTAAAACTGCGCGTACCGCGCTTAACCAATAGCGGCCGCACCGCCCACAATCTCTGACAGCTCCTGCGTAATCGCTGCCTGACGAGCCTTGTTGTAAACCAACTGAAGCTCGTCAATAAGTTCACCTGCGTTCTCAGTCGCGTTTTTCATAGCGATCATTCGAGCCGCCTGTTCACAAGCGCCATTCTCGACCACGGCCTGATAGACCAGCGACTCGATGTATCGAGCGAGCAGGCCATCTAGGAGATCTCGTGCGTCGGGCTCGTAGATATAATCCCAGTGATGCGAGTACTGTTGCTGCGCGTCCGCTTCCAGCGGAAGCAACTGCTGAACAGTGGGTGTTTGAGTCATGGTGTTTACGAAGTCATTGCCGACCAAATAAAGCTTNTCGATGTTCCCGCCAACATAGGCATCGAGCATGTGCTTTACGGCACCAATGAGTTGCTCAACCGAAGGCTCTTCACCAATATCTCGAACGCTAGCAACAACGTTGCCACCGACAGATCCGAAAAAAGCCTGCCCCTTACCACCAATGAGGCACAGATCAACATCGTGTCCTGCGTCAGAGTGCTCTTTCATGGACTGCAATGCACGCTTGAACAAATTGATGTTCAAACCGCCGCACAGCCCTCGATCTGATGAGACGATGATGTAGCCGACCCGACGAATAGATCGCTGTTGCATGTAAGCGTGACGGTACTCCGCTGACGCGTTAGCAATGTGGCCAATCACAACACGCATACGACGAGCGTAAGGCTTACCTACTTCCATGCGGTCCTGTGCACGACGCATTTTGCTCGCCGCCACCATTTCCATCGCGCTAGTGATCTTCTGAGTACTTTGAATACTCGAGATCTTGGTGCGAATTTCTTTGCCCGCTGCCATCGTTAATTACCAGGTTTGAGTTGAGACAAACGCGTCGAGACCTGACTTGAACGCTGCCTCTCGGTCATCGTTCCAGTTACCGTCCACAGCAATCTCTTGCATGAGCGCTCCATGCTCTGCATGCATGTAAGAGAGAAGTGCCGACTCGAAGTCAGAAACCTTGTCTACCTCTACCGCCTTCAAGTAACCCTCGTTTGCGGCGTAAAGCAGCAAGCCCATCTCTGCGACACTTTGAGGCGCGTACTGCTTCTGCTTCATCAGCTCGGTAACTCGCTCACCGTGCTCGAGCTGTGCCTTAGTCGCCTCGTCGAGATCTGATGCAAACTGGGAGAACGCGGCAAGCTCGCGATATTGAGCGAGTGCTGTTCGAATGCCACCTGACAATTTCTTGATGATCTTCGTCTGCGCCGCACCACCCACACGCGATACTGAAATACCGGCGTTCATCGCGGGCCGAACACCCGCATTAAACATGTCGGCCTCTAAGAAGATCTGACCGTCAGTAATCGAAATAACGTTGGTTGGTACGAACGCCGATACGTCACCCGCCTGAGTTTCAATCACGGGCAGTGCTGTCAGAGAACCCGTCTTACCTTTCACTTCTCCGTTGGTAAACGTTTCAACATAATCTGCGTTGACACGTGCAGCGCGCTCAAGAAGGCGTGAGTGGAGATAGAACACATCACCCGGGTACGCTTCCCGACCTGGGGGTCGGCGCAGAAGCAAAGAGATCTGACGATAGGCGACAGCCTGCTTTGACAGATCATCGTAAATAATAAGCGCGTCTTCACCGCGATCGCGGTAGTACTCACCCATGGTGCAACCAGCGAAGGGAGCGAGGTACTGCATAGCCGCAGGATCCGAGGCGTTAGCCGCAACCACAATCGTGTGATCCATCGCACCATGTTCTTCGAGTTTACGCACCACCGATGCGACCGAAGAAGCCTTCTGACCCACAGCAACGTAAATACACTTAATGCCTGTGCCTTTCTGGTTAATGATGGCATCAACCGCAATCGCTGTTTTACCCACCTGACGGTCACCAATGATCAGCTCGCGCTGTCCTCGACCAATCGGCACCATGGCATCGATAGCTTTCAAGCCGATTTGAACCGGCTGGTCAACTGACTGGCGCGCAATTACCCCGGGGGCAATTTTCTCAAGGGCATCGGTCATCGTTGTTTCGATAGCGCCCTTACCGTCGATCGGGTTACCCAGTGCGTCAACAACACGTCCCTGCAGCTCTGGACCAACCGGAACCTCAAGGATTCGGCCAGTACAGCGGCAAGTTTGGCCTTCGGCCAGTTGCTTGTAATCGCCCAGTACAACCGCACCGACCGAGTCACGCTCGAGGTTAAGAGCAAGGCCAAATACATTGCCCTCAAACTCAATCATCTCACCGTATTGGACTTCGGTAAGACCGTGAATACGAATGATGCCGTCTGTTACCGAGACGATAGTGCCTTCGTTTGTTGCCTGCGATGCCACATCAAGTTGCGATATGCGCTGCTTGATGATGTCGCTGATTTCTGAAGGATTCAGTTGTTGCATGACCGGTTCCTCTGTCAAGATTTCAACGCAGTCGCTAGCTTTTGCAAGCGCCCACGAACTGAACCGTCGATAACCATATCGCCGGCTCGAATAATGGCTCCCCCAATTAAGGAAGCGTCTGTTTCAACAGTCATTTCGACTGTTTTGCCTAACTTTGTTGTCAATGACGCGGCGAGTTGCTCAATCGTCGCGTCCGCCACATCAAACGCACTTGTTACCGTAACGTTTGCCGCCGCATCGAGCGCTGAACGCAGCTCAGCAAAAAGTGTCGCGACCTCGCCTGCAAGAGCAAGACGGTGGTTTTCCGCCATCACTGATACAAATTGCGTGACACCCGTTGGAATATTGTCCCCAAGGACAGTCGCAACAGTTGCCGCTCGCTGGGATGCGGTCGTCGCAGGATCATCGAGCACCTTGGCAACGGATGGTTCCGCCACGACAGCGGCAACCGTAACCAGTGCCTGGTGCCAGCTATCCACTGCGCCGTTATCAACAGCGAATTGAAACGCCGCGCGCGCGTAAGGTCTCGCCAGTGTAATTGGCTCGATCACGCTTATTGCTCCTTCACCAACTGCTGAAGAAGCGCAGCGTGTTTGTCAGCATCGATTTCAGCAGCCAACACTTTTTCAGCATCCGCAATAGCGAGCGAACTTACTTGCGTTAACAGCTGCTCTTTCGCCTGGGCTTTTTCGCGCTCAACTTCTGCGGACGCGAGCTCTTTTACGCGATCCGCTTCGGCAACGGCAGC
>NZIH01000069.1 GCA_002691565.1 Halieaceae bacterium | reverse complement strand
GAGTCGGGTGGCGAAGTTTTCGCAGCGCCTTGGCTTCAATCTGACGAATACGCTCACGAGTCACGTCAAACTGCTTACCGACTTCCTCAAGCGTGTGATCCGTATTCATATCAATGCCGAACCGCATACGGAGCACCTTGGCCTCACGGGCAGTCAGACCGCCTAGGACTTCACGAGTCGCTTCGGTCAAGCCTTCGTCGGTGGCTGCATCAACGGGACTTGCGATCGTGACGTCCTCAATGAAATCGCCAAGATGCGAATCTTCATCATCGCCAATGGGCGTCTCCATCGAGATGGGCTCTTTAGCGATTTTCAGGACCTTACGTACTTTGTCTTCCGGCATGTCCATGCGCTCACCTAGCTCTTCAGGCGTAGGCTCACGACCCATCTCTTGCAACATCTGACGAGAGATTCGATTGAGTTTATTGATCGTTTCGATCATGTGCACTGGAATTCGAATCGTGCGCGCTTGATCCGCAATCGACCGGGTGATCGCCTGGCGAATCCACCAAGTAGCGTAAGTAGAGAACTTGTAGCCGCGTCGATATTCAAACTTATCAACCGCCTTCATCAGGCCAATGTTGCCTTCCTGGATAAGATCCAAGAACTGGAGTCCGCGGTTGGTGTATTTCTTTGCAATAGAGATAACCAGTCGAAGGTTTGCTTCTACCATCTCCTTCTTCGCCCGCCGCGCACGCGCTTCGCCCATGCTCATGCGACGGTTAATCTCTTTGATCTCGGGCGTGGATAGGCCTACTTCGTCCTCAATGATGGCAATGCGTTTCTGCAGTCGGACAATGTCTTCTCGATAATTTGCTAAGCGCTCGGCAACGTCTGCCTTTTTGGTCGCACCGTCTATCCAATCAAGTTTACTTTCAGAGCCTTGAAAGCTCTTGATGAAATCTTTCCGATCCATGCGGCACTCGCGGACCACGATGCGCATCAGCTCGCGCTCTGATTCTCGAACGACAGCGAGTACGGCTCGCGGAGTCTCCACCAGTGGATCAAACACACGTGGAGTAAGTTTGAAGAACTTAAAGAGCTCACCCAGCTTGGCCATCTCTTTCTGAGCTTCTTTGCTCTCGTAGCCTTTCTCTTCCAGGATCTTTTCTGTTTTTGTGCACTGGCGCTTCAACGCAGTGAAACGCTTTTTCGCTTCAACAGGGTCAGGTCCAGTGTCTGTCTCTTCGGAGTCGTCGCTGTTGTTGTTTGCGTTCTGCTCTGCAATTTCCTGAGCCGAGGGCACATGATCTGCTGGATCCAGGTAGCCGACGAGGATATCTGAGAGTTTGCGCCCTTCTTTGGCGACGAGGTCGTATTCATTGCATAGCTTGCGGGCAATGTCCGGATAGAAGGCAAGGGCCGCCATCAGCTCACGAATGCCTTCCTCAATACGCTTAGCAATTACGATTTCGCCTTCACGGGTCAGAAGTTCAACGGTTCCCATTTCGCGCATGTACATGCGGACTGGATCAGTTGTTCTTCCGGCTTCGTTCTCAACAGCAGCAAGCGCGGCGGCCGCTTCGGCGGCCGCAATTTCATCTGCGGAGCGATCGCCCTCAGTTAACAGTAGTTCGTCGGCGTCAGGTGCTTGTTCAAAGACCTGAATACCCATGTCGTTGATCATCTGAATGATGTCTTCGACCTGATCCGGCTCCGAAATATCCTGTGGAAGGTGATCGTTCACCTCGGCGTACGTCAGGTAGCCTTGTTCTTTGCCTTTTGCAATCAGTTGCTTAAGGCGCGATTGTTGTTGTAGCGAATCAGACATGAATCGGTCCGGAGAAAAAAGGGTCGAAAAAAAATAAGCCCGCAATAATAGCCGTCGCACGTGCAATAAGCCATGTCAAAACTTGGACTTTGAGCGTTTTATTCAATTTTTATCAGTATTTCGGCGCCCTGAACGATCAGCGCGTTAATTTCGTCCAGAGAATTTTCTTATCTCAGTCGTAAGCGATACGAGCTCGCGCTTTTGCTCGTTACTCAGATCAGTGTAGGCCACAGATTTCAATGTTTCAGCCCGTTTACGCAAAAGAGTGATATGTCGATCTCTCGAGAGCTTATTTAGGATAGCCATTAAGTGCTCACTGATGTGCTGCTCGTCATCGATGACTTCTTTTGCAGCCGCCTCACTAAGCAGTTCGCCCTCATCCGTACCCATCCAGTATCCGAGCAGGGCGGCGGTACTCAATTCCGGTGTCTCGCGCACCTGTCGAACCACCTCGTGGAGTAGATTGATCAAAGTTCCACCCTGATCCGGGAGTAGATCATCTGTTATCGCGCTCGCAGCCGATGGCTTAAGGACGATTAAACCGAGCGCTCTCGATAAGGCGGAGCGGTTAGGCTCAATCTGCAGGGGTGTACCCTGCAGATGTGCGTTTCCTCCCATCGCTTCGTATCCATCAGGATAGTCAAACGGTGCATCAGATTCGCTCAGCCCCTCGCTGGGATCTGCAGCTGGTGTTGACTCGTATTCCGCAGATACCGATTTTTCTATTTCTCTTAAGCGTCTCAAGCTGTCGACGTCCATATCTGTGCGATCGGCAAGCGCTTTGAACAAGAGTGTTTTGAATACGCCGTCAGGAATGAGGTTGATGTAAGGTGCCACCAACTTTGAAAGTCGCGCTTTGCCATCCATCGTATTGAGATCAATGCCTTGCGCCATTTGATCAAAAAGGAAAGTCTCGAGGGGGTCAGCATTGTCAAATAGATGTTCGAGATGCTGGGAACCCTTGTTCCTTACAACACTGTCTGGGTCCTCTCCCTCCGGAAGGAACAGGAACTTTACTTGGCGTCCGTCTTCCATCATGGGCAACGCGGCTTCCATGCCTCTAAAGGCGGCTTTGCGGCCCGCTTCGTCACCGTCAAAGCAGAAGACGACGTGGTCTACACGTCGGAAAAGCATCTCCAAATGGGGTTTGCCAACTGACGTTCCCAGCGTGGCCACAGCGTAGTGAATGCCAAATTGCGCTAAGGCAATCACGTCCATATAGCCTTCGACGACAACAATTCGTGACAGGTTCTTCGCAAATTTACGGATGTGATGCAGCCCGTACAGCTCATGTGACTTGGAAAATAACGGCGTCTCGGGCGAATTGAGGTACTTGGGTTTTCCATCGCCCAGCACCCGGCCACCCATGGCAATGACTTTGCCCCGTTGATTCACGATAGGGAAAATGACGCGATCTCTGAATCGATCGTATTTTCGGCCTGAATCATTTTGTATCAACAACCCCGCCGTGAGTGCCTGCCCAATTTCTTCTTCCGAAGACAATGTGGTCATGAGGTTATCCCAACCTTCGGGCGCAAACCCGAGTCGAAAATCTCGTGCAATTTCTCCCGACAAACCACGCTGCTTGAGGTAGTCCACAACGCGCCCTCTACTTGGATGTTTGCGAAGCTGCGACTCATACACTCGCGTGGCTTTTTCCATCGCCTCATACAGCGGTTTCTGGTGATCTACTTGAGGAGCGGCATCCGCCTCCTCTGGCGGCAGCTCTATTCCCGCGGCTTGCGCCAGGGACTCAATCGCCTCGCGAAACTCCATGCGCTCGTAATCCATGATGAAACCGAGGGCATTGCCACCAGCACCGCAACCAAAGCAGTAATAGAACTGCTTCTCCGGATTGACTGAGAAAGACGGCGTTTTCTCCTGATGGAAGGGGCAGCAGGCTGAGTAGTTCTTACCCGCTTTCTTGAGTTTTACGCGGCGATCAACAACATCAACGATGTCAGTCCGGTCAAGGACTTGGTCGATAAATGCCTGTGGAAGTCGGGCCATGTTAGATGACCTAAGCCGGTAATTAGGCTGTCAGTTTAGCCTTAACTAGCTTGGATACGGCACCCATATCAGCGCGACCTTGCAATTTGGGCTTGATGACACCCATCAGCGGGCCCATGGCGGACATGCCCGTCGCGTCAATGCCACTGAGGGCCTCGTCAATAATGGCCACGATCTCGTCTTCGCTGAGCTGCTGGGGGAGGAATTCCTGAATGACGGTAATTTCGGCTCGCTCAATGGCAGCCAGCTCGTCGCGGCCAGCTGCCTCGAACTGGCTGATGGAGTCACGGCGTTGTTTGACCATTTTGTCCATGATCACAAGCGCTCTCGCGTCATCGATCTCGATGCGCTCGTCAACTTCGACGCGCTTGAATTCGGCTTGAATCAGCCGGATGGTGGCGAGACGCTCTTTTTCACGCGCCTTCATGGCCTTTTTCATTGAGGCCTTGATTCGGGCGACTAAATTTTCAGTGTCAGTCATCTCGCGGGTCAGTGAAAGCTTAGTACAAACGCTGACGCTTGCGGTTTTCCCGGGACATTTTCTTGAGGTGACGCTTGACGGCCGCGGCTGCAGCGCGCTTTCGAACCGTGGTTGGCTTTTCGTAGTGCTCGCGCTTGCGAACCTCAGCCAATAGACCCGCTTTCTCGCACGAACGCTTAAATCGGCGCAAAGCAACGTCAAAGGGCTCGTTTTCTTTTACCTTTACTGAAGGCATTAAACTAATCCTGTCGTTTCCTGATCAGCGGGTAGTCGCTGCATCAAATTTAGGGGCGCGCAGTATAGGTAGGCCAGCGGCGTTTTGCAAAGCCTAACATCGTGCTAACGTCCGCATTTTTTGAGAGACGATGAATTTTGGTTGTTTTGGGCTTGGAAACCAGTTGTGACGAGACCGGTGTTGCATTGTATGACACACGGCGCGGTTTGTTAGCTGAGGCGCTTTACTCTCAGGTGGCAGTTCACGCTGAATACGGTGGCGTGGTCCCGGAGTTGGCGTCCCGCGACCATATTCGTAAAACGTTGCCGCTTATTGACCGTGTGCTGTCAGATGCGTCGCTGGACAAAACCGACATCGATGCGGTTGCTTACACCTCGGGCCCCGGATTGCTCGGCGCTCTCATTGTCGGTGCAACCGTCGCTCGATCCATTGCCACGGGACTGGGTGTTCCCTCGTTGGGTGTTCACCACATGGAAGGGCATCTCATGGCGCCACTTTTATCGGACGAGCCGCCGGATTACCCCTTTGTCGCGTTGCTAGTGTCAGGTGGACATACGCAGCTTATTCGAGCCAATGCCTTCGGCGATTATCGACTTCTGGGTGAGTCGGTTGACGATGCAGCCGGGGAGGCCTTCGACAAGACAGCAAAACTACTCGATTTGCCTTATCCGGGGGGGCCGCATGTGGCCGCCTTAGCGAAAACGGGTAATCCGGACCGGTTCGACTTTCCGAGGCCTATGGTGAAGCGTCCAGGACTGGACTTTAGCTTCTCGGGCCTTAAAACCCACGTTGGTACGTGCATCAAACAGTTGGCGGAGACCGGTGCACTTGATGAGCAAGCTAAAGCTGACGTTGCTCGCTGCTTTGAGGAAGCGGTAGTCGACACATTGCTGATCAAATGCAGACGAGCGCTGAAACAGGAGGACGTATCCACCTTAGTTATGGCGGGCGGCGTAAGTGCAAATCAACGGTTGCGTAGGCGTTTAGCCGAGGTGCTGGGCAAAGAGGGTGTACAGGTGATTTATCCCGCGCCGAGTCTTTGCACCGATAATGGCGCCATGATTGCCTATGCAGGTGCCCTGCGTCTTGCTCAAGGTGAGTGCGATTCTGAGTTACCATCGGTTCGCGCACGCTGGCCAATTACCGAGCTGGCGCCACCTGGCGACGGTGAAGCCGCGTGAACGGGGTTGTCAGAATTCGGGGGCTACAGCCTGAAGCGGTCATTGGCTGTTACGACTACGAGCGAACTGTAAAGCAGCGCCTGGAGATCGATTTAGAGTTGACCGCAGATTTTAGTTTGGCGTCCGATACAGACGAACTTGCGCATGCGCTTGATTACGCAGCGATATCAGACCATGTGATGTCATTTGTTTCCGAATCGCAGTTTGAGCTACTCGAGGCGTTGTCCAAAGCGATTATCGACCAGATTTTCGAGCGTTGGCCCGTGAGTCAAGTCACGGTACATATTGATAAGCCGGGTGCTGTACCTGCTGCTTCGGGCGTTGGGGTGTCACTGACCCTAACGCGGGACAATTAGGTATTAAACAGCGTTGTTAGCTGCCGCATCCGTTCTTGCGAAATTGCGGTCTTTATATCGAGACCCTCTAACCCTTCATCGACGAATTGCTTGCCGCTGATACCTGCTGCTAACCGAAATCCCTTCTCAATACGTGCCACGTCACTGCTGTTGAAAGATTCATCGATGGCAGCGAGCACTAACAAGCCCTCCGATAACTGAGAACCCTGTCTAAAAGCATTAAAGTACTCGAGAAACTCGAGTGCATCTTCAGCGCTTGTTGGTGGCTTGCCGAGGTACGCCTGAACGAGCTCACTTAAGTGAGCGAATCGCTTTGGGATATTGATCGAGGGACTGGCCACATGCTCGCCCGCGGTCGCCGATGCTGCGATTCCAGCCCAGCGGTGAAGACTATGAGGGGACCGTTCTGCCACTGAGTCGAGTGCATTGAGTGATTCATTGCAAAGAGTGAATGGAAGTATGTGGCTATCCGCTCGTAGAGATCGTATGAGCGAAAAATAGATCCGCGGAGTTGTCTCAGACAGTGCCCGTTCCGTCTCCCGCCATACTCGATCTGGTGCCAGCGTTGATAACTCACCGCGCGAGACAATCTCGCGCATAAGCCCGATTGTTTCCTCCGCTACCGTGAAGCCAAGATGGTTGTATCGCGCAGCAAATCGACAGGTGCGTAGTACCCTCAACGGGTCCTCTGAGAAATTAGCAGAAACGTGTCGCAAGACTTTTGCATCGAGGTCGCGCTGTCCGCCATACGGATCGATGATGTCGCCATTTTCATCGAAGGCCATGGCGTTAATAGTTAGATCGCGACGAAGCAGATCTTCCTCTAAGGTGACCGATGGATCAGCATGAACAGTAAAGCCATGATAACCCTGACCTGACTTCCGCTCGGTTCGCGCCAGAGCAAATTCCTCGCCCGTTTGCGGATGCAGAAAAACCGGGAAGTCAGCGCCCACTTGCTTAAATCCGGAACTAGTCAGCGCCTCTGGTGTGGCACCGACGACTACCCAATCGGTCTCGTTGTGGGGGTAGTTCAATAACGTATCTCTGACCGCGCCCCCGACCTTATAAACCCGTGCTGCCGGGGCTAAATCAAATGTCATCAGCAATCGCACCGGTAAAAGGTTCTGGATTCGAGTGCCATGAGTGTCATTTTGTTTCCCCAAACACAGCCGGTATCCAGTGCAATCACATTGGGTGAATCCGTTACTCCGTCAAGAGATGCCCAGTGACCAAAAAGTACGACATCGTCTTTTGTGCGTCTACTCTGGTGGCTAAACCAGGGCGCGACTTTCTTGCCTTTTAGGATGTTGGCTGTGGGCGTGGGCCCCTTACTGACAAGGTCTAGTTTTCCTTTCTTGGTGCAGTAGCGCATGCGGGTGAGGTAATTGGTAATCACTCGAAGCCGGGTCATGCCTGTGAGCTCTTCGCTCCAAATGATGGGGTCATTGCCATACATGGCATAAAAAAATCGAATACAGTCCGGTCCTCGCAGGACAGATTCCACTTCGGCTGCACGCTCAACCGCTTCACGAATGGACCACATGGGAGGGATGCCAGCATGTACCAAGGTTGCGCCATGCTCGTGGTGTATGAGGGGCTGATGATGAAGCCATCCAATGAGTGTCTCTCGGTCGGGCGCATCGAGAATGTCATCAAAGCTGTCGGATTTGCTCATTTTTCGTGCGCCTGCTGAAACAGCCATCAGGTGCAGGTCGTGATTGCCGAGAACAACCACGGCATTATCACGTCGCTCATGAAACCACCGCAGCGTTGCCAGATTACTGGGCCCGCGGTTTATCAAGTCGCCAACACTCCAGATCACATCCTTATCAGGATTAAACCTGACCATTTCCAGCAGACACTGGAATTGGTCGAAACACCCCTGAATATCGCCCACCACGTAGGTCGCCATGTCGAATCCTGTTGGTTCACTTCTGGATTGCCCTGAGTGTAACTTGGCGACGTGGAATCAGATAGCCGCTTCGGAGAGCTCGAGGCTCAAGTCCATGAGCTGATCTAGCGTTAGTGTCTCTGCACGGCAGGCGGGATCAATACCCAGTCGCTGCATGGTGGTATCGTCGATGATACTTCGAAGATTGTTCCTCAGTGTTTTTCGTCGTTGCGCAAACGCTAATTGAACAAGTTTTCCGAGTTGCTCGCGAGAACATTCAGGACGGTGAGCGCTGGACCTGGGCATCAGTCGGACGATCGCCGACTGGACTTTGGGCTGAGGATAAAAGGCCTCTGGCGGCACATCGAATAAATGCTCCACATCACAATCGACTTGAGTCATAACGCTCAATCGACCCCAGTGTTTATTGCCCGGAGACGCCGCTAATCTATCGACAACTTCCTTCTGTAACATGAAGTGCATATCACGAATTATGGGGAGATGTGTTAAAAGCTTAAATATCAGTGGGGTCGAAATATTATAAGGAAGATTGCCGACAATTCTTAAATCGTGGTCGGCATTCGACAATTCATTGAAATCAAATTTGAGGGCATCATAATTGAAAAGTGTGAAGTCGCGATTAAAAAACATGACTCGCAATTGAGATTGTAAATCGCGATCTATTTCAATGGCTTTGATGGCACAGCCGCTTTCAAAAAGTGCATCGGTCAGAGCGCCCTGACCGGGACCGATTTCAACGACATTGTCTTCCGGATGCGGGTTAATGGTGCGGGCGATGGCAGCGATAACGCCCTGATCGTTTAGAAAATTTTGACCAAACCGTTTCCTGGGCGCATGCGTTTTAGGCCGCGATGCGCCGCCACGTTTTGGTGTCTTTGGCACTGGAATCTAGTTCTTAGATGAGACAGTCGTCGAGTGAACCGCCGTTTTCAACGTGCGACTTGAAGACCACAGGCGTGCGACCGCGACCCGTCCATTGGTGGGTCACGCCGTCCACGGTGATTTTATACTTGGGTGCAACCTTATTGCCCTTTTTGGGGCCAGTGGCACGCTTACCGTTGCCTTTTGGCTTCGATGCCCCAGTAATATCCGCAGCGGATATTCCCAGATCGTCCATCATCGATTTTAGTTTCCTTACCGCCACTTCTTTTTTACGCTGTGCACGTAATGATTCACGCTCTTTTATGGTTTCCGCAGCAGCAGTTAAGTTAGCGAGGGCACGCTCAAGCTGTTGAATGTCGAGTGATTTTACCGCACGGTTAGCGGCAGCTTTTGATTTGGCGATGGATTTGAGAACAATACCTTCGTTCATAAAACTAAACCTTATTTGTCGTTTTTGTCGTAGTGTAATCTTATCGAGATTTAAAATAAACTTATATTTAAAAATATAGAACACACTTTGCCTAATGTGAATAAATTAAATAATTAAATATGCGGAAAGTTCTTTCTATTGATGGCGGTGGTATTCGCGGGATTATTCCTTCGCTGGTCCTTGATTATCTGGAACGCGAATCCGGCAAGCCGATCTCGGAACTTTTTGATCTCTGCGTGGGCACGTCGTCGGGCGGTATTATTGCGCTCGGGCTGGCGCAGGCAGATGACTCTGGAGCCCCAAGGTATTCGGCGCACGATCTTGCTGACTTTTTTGAAAATAGCGGCGATAAAATATTTGAGCGGACTATTTGGAGAAACATCCGTTCCGCTGGTGGTGTGCTCGATGAGCTTTATTCGGCAAAACCACTTGAGGCGTCTCTAAGAAAATATTTTTCCAATACGCGACTCGGCGAAACGCTGGGTTCCACCATGGTGACCACCTACGACATCGAGGAGAGGCGGACCTTATTTCTGAAGAGCTGGCATCCGGACCATGAAGCCGTGAGGTGCCGCGATGCGGCTCGTGCTACGAGTGCAGCACCCACGTATTTCGAACCTGCACTTATTGATCTTCAGGGTAATCAGCGTGCGCTCATTGATGGGGGTGTGTTTGTAAACTCGCCGGTTGTGTCGGCCTATGCGGAGGCCTTGAAGCTTTACCCTAATGAGCCTTTGATGGTGGTGTCTTTAGGTACGGGGGAGCTCGTCAGACCTATTCCCTACGAAAGCGCGAAAGATTGGGGTCAAGCCGGTTGGGTAATGCCGTTACTCGACTGTATGTTCGATGGAGCAACTAAGGCCGCCAATCATCAAATGCGTATGTTTTTAGGTGATCGATATGTGCGGCTGCAGGTGACACTCGATGAAGCAAATGACGACATGGATGACGCCTCTGAGAGCAACATCGAGAATTTGAAGCGGATTGCGGATCGATTGATCAGCGAGAATGAGGCCACCCTTGGGCGCATTCTATCTCTGGGTTCGTGAGCGCAAATTTCGAGAGCAGATGAGAGCCTCGTTTATCGCCGCCTGCATGCTGTCGTATGACGCCTGACCGGTGGCCGCGAGATCCAGGGCCGTCCCGTGGTCGACGGAGGTTCTAATGGTTGGCAGCCCCAGCGTGATGTTGACCGAGGAACCAAACCCCCGTGCTTTGAGGACGGGCAGCCCTTGATCATGAAACATAGCAAGCACCACATCGGCCTCAAGGACCTCTTTAGACGTGAAGGCCGTATCTGCGGGAATAGGGGCCGTCACATCGATACCTCGACGCACAGCTTCGTCGCGCGCGGGCGCGATGACGTCAATTTCTTCACGTCCTAGGTGCCCGTTTTCTCCAGCGTGAGGGTTGAGACCCAACATCGCGATCCGAGGCCGATCAATACCATAGAGCTGCAGCAGGCCGTTATTGATGATATCGAGCTTGCGAAGGAGAGATTCCTGCGTAATGGCATCAGGCACGTCCCGCAATGGGAGGTGTGTCGTTGCGAGGGCAACACGTAATCCATCATTGACCAGAAGCATGACGACATCCTCACAGCCAAACTGCTGACTGAAGAATTCGGTATGGCCGGTAAAGCTCATGCCACTGTCGTTGATCACCGACTTTTGAACGGGGGCGGTGACTACGGCATCGAAGCGCTTGCTCTTGAGTGCTTGAATAGACGTGCGCAAGGTTTGCACGACGTATTCGGCGTTAGACACATCGAGCACCCCAGGCTGCACTGGGCTGGTACAGGGGGTGTGATAGACGCTCACGGTGCTTGGCGCATGCGGCGGCGGCACTGACTCGGATGGCAGACGGGTGAAGTTGAGATCCATCCCCAACGTTGAGGCACGTTGCTCCAACATGTGAAGATCGCCGACCACAGCAATGCGTGCATGATAGGACGACTGCAGGGCACCGAGGACAACATCGGGCCCAATGCCGGCCGGTTCTCCGGCAGTTATGACAAGACGGGCAAGTTCCGTCATCGCAGACACATCTACTTGATGTCGACAAACGCCTCGTCGCGAATTTCTCTGAGCCAGTTTTCTAGCTCTTCCTCATATTTCGCTTCACGAAGGTAGTTTGCTATTTGGTTGCGCCTTACTTGCTCAGCGAAATCCTCGGTACGACGTCCTGTCACCTCAAGAATATGCCACCCGAATTCGCTGCGTACGGGCTCTGTCACCACACCGATTTCGGCGCTTGCCATCGCGGCCTCAAACTCAGGAACCATCTGACCCGGATTAGTCCATCCGAGCTCGCCACCTTCTTGGGCCGAACCAATGTCGTCTGAATGCTCTTTAGCGAGATCTGCAAAGTCTTCTCCGCCATTCACGCGCTCTTTTAGTCCAAGGATAAATGTTCGAGCGGCACCATCATCCAGCACCTCATTGGGGGTGACTAGGATATGCCGCACGTTGGTCTGCTCGACCAGGCGCTCAAGCCCACGGGCCTCGGCCAAGTGGACGAGGTGAAGCCCTGAGTTGGACTGAACTTTTCCAGTGTCACCAGCCTTCAAGCTGGGCAGAATATCAGCGAACATGCTCGGTATGTCGCTCAGTTTTCGCCAGCCCAAGTCACCACCTTGAAATGTGTAGGGCTCTTGAACACTCACAGCCTCCGAGAAATCAGCCCCGGCCAGAATGTTGGCGAGCACACCATCAACGTAGTCTTCTTTTGCAGTTCGCTGCTCTGAACTATCGGATCTGGGTATGGGCAGCAATGCTTGTACCACCCGGTATTCGGGCTCGGTCAGTGCTACGCCTTCCTCCGTCGCCATGAAATTGTCGATTTCTTTTTCCGTGATGTTGATATCTCGCATGACACTGCCTTGCTGCACGCGCTGAATCGCGAGCTCATCTCGGAGGCCTTCTCGCATCTCGACGTAATTTTGGCCATTTTGAATCAAGGCATCTCTGAACTGTTCTAGCGTGAGGCCGTTCTGGGCGGCGATCCGCGCCATAGATTGATCGAGCTGTGCATCAGGCACGCGAACGCCGTATCGATCGGCTAATTGCAACTGGATGCTCTCCAGGATGAGCCGGTCCAGTGTTTCCTGCACGACAGTTTCATCGTCTGGAAGGGTCATGTTGCGCTGGGTGGCCGTGGCCTTGACCTGTTCGACTCGCTCACGCACCTCGCTTGCAAGAATAATGTCTTCGTCGACGATAGCAATGACACTATCGAGCTGGACGACCTGCGCCGATGCAACTGCCGGTAATGACGATGCGAGAGCGGCAAAAAGCCACCATTTGAGCTTAGCGTTTAGCATTGAATCCTCTGATCATATCCTGCATGAGATTATCAACCCGATTTCCGAAGCCGCCTAATCCCTTTAAAACGAATTGAAATTGGAACGCCCGATCGCGTGTAAGTTCCGGCTCGGGTATGAACACATCGACGTCCCGTAGCGCGTCGAGGTAACTCATATAAATTAACCGCACGCGCCAGCAGCAGCCATCGTACTCGACACCGATCATATCTTCCACGCTGCTTCCAATCTCAAGCGAGTACCGTACTGCTCCGAAGGCGCTCCAGTTATCGTTGATAGGCATATAGGCTGAGGTGTTGATCTGCTCGGTAACGGGTCTGGCTGCAAACGAAGCGGGCGGTTCGCGCAGCGTGTAGCCAAGGTTGATAATGGCATCTTTATTAGGCCTGAAGCCGACACGGATATTCGCCGCATCGAGCTTTTCCTCATAGCTATCGAAGAGGAGATTACTGTGAACGCTCCAGCGTTCACTGGTTCTAACATTCAGTGCGAACGCCAGGGCTGATCCTTCGTCGGTGAGTGCCGCGTCGCTCTCTTTTAAGCGTACACGCTGATCCCTGAAGTTGATGACCTGACCAAAACTGGCCGAGACACGCTCTTTACCCGTCGCTGTGTCAATGAGTCTCGAGGTCAATCCAACTGAAAGCTGATTAGCGTCTGCCAATCGGTCGTATCCGGAGAAACGCGTATTCCGGAAGAGCTGTCGGTAGCTAAAGGTCAGTTCAGCACTGTCGAAATCAGGAATGCCTGCATGGTCATCGTAACTGGCATAAAGGTATTGAAAACGGGGCTCCAATGTTTGTGTGAAGGGAAGGCCGAAGATGTCTGTACTTCGCTCAAACTCCAACCCACCTTCAATACGACCAAGCCAGGACGACACTGATTCGCTCCGAGTCTGGTTGTTATCAGGCGCTTTCAGACGGTATTGAATGCTTCGGTGCATCAGGCTGGAATTTAAGAACCCATAATCTCGGGTGAGGGGTAAAGTGACACCCACCTCCTGGTAGACCCGCTGGCCCTTCACCTTCTCGACGTCGGTGTCAAAATTAGCCGCCTGTAATTTCAAGAGTGGCTCAAGCGGACCTATCTTCGCATCGCCACGCCAAACAGCGCTGATTTGAGGTAATCGCCGGTAGTTGTCGGTTAGGTCCTCCGCGATACTCTGAAACTGCTGAGCTTCCAAACCAAAAAGCCAGCTGTCTGCGAGCCAGTCCACTCTAGCCCTTTGCAGTAGCGCAGTTTGTCGCTGAGCGCTGAGTGTGTTGTTCTCGAGATCTCTCAGGTATTCATTGTCGCTCACCTTCGTGAAGTCTATAGACGTACGTAGCCTAGCGGAGGGGTCACTCGATTGTTGTACGTTAACCAGCCAGCGGTTGTTGTCACTGTCCGATGCGTCGAGGTCGTCGTCTCGTAAATAGGTTCCCGAAACATCCCAGAAACCGGTTCGTTTTCCCAGAAATCGCGTGTTGAGCTGATGNACNAGGCCACGATCCTGAATGAGCCGGGGTGAGTAGGTGGCGTCGTAGTTCGGAGCTAGNTTNAGATAAATAGGCGCCGTGATATCAAGCCCACCACGAGTATCGCTACTGATGTCAGGAAACAGCAGGCCCGTTTTGCGGCGATCATTCAGCGGAAACTGCACCCACGGCAAATAGACAACTGGAACGCCCTTGATGTCAATGCGGGCTCCCCANGCCTCACCGGTATTGGTTGTCGGGTCGACACGCAAGGTTTCAGCCGTNACGAGCCANCTGGGATCTGTTGGTGCGCAAAATGTGAGCTGGCCGTCTTCAATCTCGAGCGACCCATTNGCATCCCGAGTAACACGCTCAGCAATGCCGTAGAGTTGTTNTTCGTACATAACAAATTCGGCATCGCTGAGCGATGCGCGTTCGCTCAGGCTATCGTAGGTGATGNGGTCACCGTACATGACAATTCCGGGTTCACGNACCTCGATGGGGCCNTCTGCGGAGACCGTTTGTTCNACCCGGTCAATGATGACCTCCTGCGCTTTTAGGGTACGGTAACCCTGAGAGACAGTGACATCATCAGAAAAATAAAGGGTGTCGTCNGTAATATCGCTGTCGCCGGCACTGACCTCAAGGTCTGACTGGTTCGGTGGCGTAGAGCGATCGGCGTCAGCCAATGGATCTTCGTAGCGGCCCCGACACTTTAGGCAACGCTCATCACGATNCTCANTTTTCACCAGCGCAAGGGGTACCCAATTGAGTCGCGCCTGAATCNGCTCTTCCTCAATTGTCTGGCTTGCGTGCGCGAACGGCGATGTCGACATCACCAGAAGCGCTGCGCCTATCAGTCGTTGAGTTAGTCCAGACAGATTTTTGGGGTTCAAAAGCTCGTACACAAGCGTTTCAGCGCAAGGTTCAGGTTANTATGNTCNTTCACAGTGTAACGCGCTAAAGACTTGGTTGTTCTCGNGTTTTTTTGGCAATGCTGCGGGTTTATACCTGGAGTAAAGGAGAAGCAGGGGTGTCAGAGGGACAAGAGCAGCTCAGTTGGCTGTCAGAAATATTNAGGTGTGACGCAACTGATCTGGTGTCACAGCTTGTTGCTGGCGACGCTAGCCCCCGAAAATTCTACCGAATCTCTGTGCCAGGTNGTGACACTCGGATGCTAATGGTGTCGCCGCCAACCGAGAATAATGAGCGGTTTGTACTCATTCAGCGAGTATTAGCCGGGGCGGGGGTTCGGGTGCCATTAATGCCCAGAGCGAACTTGTCCTTAGGGTACTTTCTCCTCGAGGACTTGGGTGATANGACGTTTGCGGTGGCACTCGAAGCTCAGGATGCGAACNAACTCTACCGCGAGGCNCTCGATACCTTGGCAGTCATACAGGCTATTCGCNCGGTGGAGTCAGAGCTACCTCACTATGATGAAAAGGAGCTTCAGCGNGAGTTAGATGTCTGTCCTGAGTGGTTTTTTTCGAAGGCATTGAGCTTGAACATGGATGANACAGCGATGGCCATCTTTGCCGAGATGAGCGCCTGCGTTGTTCAGGCAGCGCGATCTCAACCTCAAGGGTTGGTTCATCGGGATTATCACAGTCGAAACCTTATGGTGGCAGATGGTGACTCGCCGCTTGCTGTTATCGACTTTCAGGACGCGATAATGGGCCCCACTACCTACGATGNGGTATCGCTACTCAAAGATGTCTATGTCGTATGGCCTCGTGAAAAACAGCTGCTGTGGCTCAAATATTACTGGGAGTGCTTGGTGCGCGNGGGTCGATTTGATGATGATTCCTGGCCTCAGTTCGTGGAGTGGTTCGACCTTGTTGGCTTGCAGCGGCACGTGAAGATTTTGGGGGTCTTCTCACGCCTTTGGCTGCGGGACGATAAACCTGCGTACATGAGAGACATCCCCGTAGTGATTGCCTATATTCAGGAAGCCTGTCATTTGTACCGCGAGGCCTATCCCCCCGTTGGTGCTTTCTGGGACTGGCTTGACGGAGAGGTGATGCCCGAGGTCGTGCGTCAGCATTGGTACAGCGCCACATGAAATTCGCGATGATTCTTGCGGCTGGGGAGGGGCGGCGTATGCGACCGCTCACCGATACGACGCCTAAACCGCTGATCAAGGTTGCGCAGAAAACCTTGTTGGAGCGCCATATTGAGGCTTTGGTGAATGCGGGATTTACAGATCTGGTAATCAATGCCTCGTATAGGGCCGATCAGCTGGCAGCGTTTTGTGGTGATGGCCGGCAATGGGGTTGTCGCATTCACCTCTCAATGGAGGACACGCCCCTGGAAACGGCAGGCGGAATTCGTAAAGCCCTGCCTCTTCTGAAAGAGGAGGTATTTGCGGTTGTGAACGGCGATATCTTCACGAATTTTCCGTTATCCCATCTAGCGGATATGACACTGGGCAATGACTTGGCGCATCTGGTGATGGTTCCCAATCCGGCGCACCACCCTAAGGGGGATTTCGGTCTAAACGCAGGACGCGTGGTTGCCAGTGAGTCGTCCAAGGTGACTTTTTCCGGATTATCGGTGATGAGTCATCGGTTGTTTGATGACCTGGACACTGAATATGCGCCACTGCGCCCGGTGTTTGATCGAGCGATTGCCTCTAAGCGGGTATCGGGAGAGTTGTGGCCTGGCGTGTGGTCGGATGTGGGTACCCCAGAGCGGTTGTCGGAGCTCGAATGTCTGCTGAGTGGCGAAGGTAGAAAGGGGACTTAGCTGGTGGCTCGGGCCGTCCCGTTTTACACTACACACTTTGATACCAATGGAATTTCTCATGCGTGATTACTTAATTGCTCCGTCAATCCTTGCGGCAGATTTTGCGCGCCTGGGGCAAGACGTTGAGGCCGTGTTGGATGCGGGCGCAGATATTGTCCATTTCGATGTGATGGACAACCACTACGTTCCCAATTTAACCATTGGCCCCATGGTGTGTAGCGCGCTCCGAGATTACGGTATTTCTGCGCCTATTGATGTTCACTTGATGGTGGAGCCAGTGGACGCGTTAGTCGGCATGTTTGCGGATGCAGGAGCATCATTCATAACGTTCCATCCGGATGCATCAACCCATGTTGATCGAACCTTACAGCTCATCCGAGGTGCGGGTTGCAAATCGGGCCTCGTATTCAATCCGGCCTCAAGCCTTGATGCGCTCAAGTATGTGCTCGATAAGGTCGACATGATTTTGCTTATGTCAGTCAATCCGGGATTCGGTGGCCAGTCATTTATTCCATCCACTCTCGACAAATTGCGAGAGGCTCGCGCATTAATCGACGAATCGGGACTGGACATTCGCCTTGAAGTTGATGGTGGTGTGGGTCCGGCCAATATCGCCGCAGTTGCCGAGGCTGGTGCAGACACCTTCGTCGCAGGTTCNGCNATTTTTAGCAAACCTGACTACGCCGCCGTTATTCAATCCATGCGCGCCGAGCTGGCCAAGGTCAGATGACCCAAACACTTACTCCACAAGCATTTGACGCCTTGGTGGCTGAGGGTTATTCACGGATTCCTGTGACGAGAACCTTACTGGCTGATACCGAGACGCCACTTTCGACGTTCACCAAGCTGTGTGATGAGGCTTATTCCTTTCTCTTCGAGTCAGTGGAGGGGGGTGAGAAGTGGAGCCGCTACTCGATTGTTGGATTGCCGTCACGGCAGCGTTTTGTCGTCTCTGGGAACGAGGTTTCTAGGTACACCTTGGATCAGCTTGTCGAGCGCTACGAGGTCGACGATCCACTCGCCGAAGTTGAAAGACTGCATGAATCTACCAACAGCGCACCGCTCGATTCGCTGCCTGTTTTTCATGGCGGTTGGGTGGGCTATTTCTCCTATGACACGGTTCGATACGTTGAGGCCAAGCTAGCGAATACGGTGAATGGCGACACGTTAAATACGCCTGATATCTTGTTGATGCTCGCCGAAGAAGTGGTCGTTTTTGACAACTTGCGGGGCACCCTGACATTGATAGTCAGCGCGGACACATCGCAGGAAGATGCCTTTGATAGCGCTAATCGTCGCCTGTTGGAGCTGGAATCGCGACTGTCAGANCCTATGCCGCCGTTGACGAGTTTTGAGTTAGGTGCGACGGACACAGCCGATATTGAATCTCGGGTCACGTTCGAGACAGATCAAACGACGTTTGAGTCGTGGGTTGCGCGAATAAAAGACTACATTTTAGATGGCGACGTCATGCAGGTCGTCGTCTCGCAACGCATGACCCTGCCTTTTCACGCAGAACCGCTAAATCTGTACCGCGCGCTGCGTCATTTGAATCCCTCGCCTTATCTGTTCTACCTCGATCTCGATGATTTTCATGTGGTTGGGAGTTCACCTGAGATCCTTGTTCGCGCTGAGCGCGGTGAAATCACGGTGAGACCTATTGCGGGCACGATTCGAAGGGGCGCCACCGACGAGGAAGATGCAGCGCTTGCGGCCAAGCTCTTAAGCGACGAAAAAGAGATTGCCGAGCATCTTATGCTTATTGATCTTGGTCGAAATGACGTCGGTCGCGTTGCGACACCTGGAAGTGTCGAGCTAACCGATAAAATGGTGATTGAGAAGTACTCTCACGTGATGCACATCGTGTCCAACGTGACAGGTACATCTCGCGACGATGTAACGGCCATCGATTCATTGAGAGCAACCCTGCCCGCGGGGACGCTCAGTGGTGCACCCAAGATACGCGCCATGGAAATCATTGATGAACTCGAGCCCGTGAAGCGCGGTGTCTACGGTGGTGCTGTGGGGTATTTGACCTGGTCCGGTGATATGGACACGGCGATTGCGATACGGACGGCCGTGGTTAAGGATAATGTCCTTATCGTGCAGGCTGGTGCCGGTGTTGTTGCCGATTCGGTACCCGCATCCGAGTGGGAAGAAACGCTCAATAAGGCCAGGGCGGTGCTTCGGGCCGCAGCCATGGTAGAGGCGGGTTGATTACATGACAGTTCCGAATGTCTTGATGATTGATAACTACGATTCCTTTACATGGAACGTTGTGCAATACCTGTGGGAATTGGGTGCAGAGGTGGCAGTACACCGCAATGATGAAATTACGACGGATGAGATTTCTGCTGCGGCACCTTCCCTGCTGTGTGTTTCGCCAGGACCCTGCTCGCCAACCGAGGCAGGCGTATCCATTGCATCAATCGAGCGATTTGCGGGTGACATTCCCATATTTGGCATCTGTTTAGGCATGCAAAGCATTGGCGCTGCCTACGGGGGTGACATTATTCGGGCGCCTGAGGTGATGCATGGTAAGACGAGCGAGGTTTACCACAAGGGCACCGGGGTTTTCGAAGGCCTGCCATCGCCGTTTACAGCAACCCGATATCACTCGCTTGTGGTTGATCCATCGACGCTTCCAGATTGTCTTGAGATAACCGCATGGACGGTGGATGCGGCCGGTGAACTCGATGCGATCATGGGTCTTCGCCATCGTGAGCTCAGTGTCGAGGGCGTGCAGTTTCACCCCGAGTCGATTCTGACGGAGCATGGTCACGCCATGCTGCAAAACTTCCTAAAGCAAGCCAGCTGAGGTCATGCAATGAATATTCAAGCAGCTATCGCGCAGGTTGTAGCCGGCCAGTCCCTGTCGCGCGCTGACATGGAAACCGTTATGCGCACTGTCATGCAGGGGGAAGCGACAGAGGCCCAAATCGGAGGCCTGCTCGTCGGTCTACGTATGAAGGGGGAGACCATTGATGAAATCGTGGGTGCCGCTAGCGTGATGCGGTCACTTGCGACACCAGTCGATATCGATACAGACGGCTTGATTGATCTGGCGGGCACGGGTGGTGATGGTGCGAACCTATTTAACGTATCGACGGCCGCTACATTCGTTGTAGCGGGTGCAGGTGGCCGAATTGCCAAGCATGGCAACCGTTCAGTCTCGAGTTCATCAGGCTCTTCTGATGTGCTGTCCGCGCTTGGTGTCGATCTCTCAGTAAGCCCTGCCACGATCGCAGACTGCATTGCCTCGATTGGCGTTGGCTTTATGTTTGCCCCCATGCATCACAGTGCAATGAAGCACGCTATTGGTCCACGACAACAACTGGCGATGCGAACCATATTCAATGTCCTCGGTCCGCTCACCAACCCCGCCGGCGCGCGTCGGCAGGTGCTGGGCGTATTCTCACCCGCCTTATGTGAGGTAATGGCATCTGCCCTGCGCGATCTGGGAAGTGAACACGTGATGGTGGTTCACGGCCTTGATGGCTTGGATGAGATTTCTGTATCGGCAAAGACCACGGTTTGTGAACTCGCCAACGGCGAGTTGACCCAGTATGAAATTGATCCGGCAGCATTTGGTCATTCCTACGATTCGGTGGCGGATTTATGTGTTGAAGATGCCGACGAATCCGCTGCCCTGATTCGCGCCGCTTTGGGTGGTGACACGTCCGACCGATCAGCGAAAGCGCGATCGATTATTGCGATGAATGCGGGTGCGGGTCTCTACGTTGGTGGTCAAGCGGGCTCGCTCGACGCCGGTATCGAGTTGGCGATGGACGCCATCCGCTCGGGTAAGGCACTGCTAAGCCTAGAGGCATTTGCTGAGCGAACTCAAGCCGCTGGAGGCGCCTAATGTTGAGNGATACCCCAACGGTNCTNCGCCGTATTTGCGATCGCAAGCGCGAGGAAATTCAGGAGCGGAAGGCNCTCTGTTCGCTGGAAACATTGAAAGAGCAAGCANGNGCTCAGCCGGCCCCGCGTGGGTTTATTGACGCACTTCGGGCGCGAGCCAATGCGGGTCATCCNGCAGTCATCGCCGAGGTGAAGAAAGCAAGCCCTAGCAAGGGCGTGATCAGAGAAGATTTCGACCCAGCTGAGATTGCCAAAAGCTATGAAGCTGGCGGTGCCGCGTGTTTGTCAGTACTNACNGANATNGATTTTTTCCAGGGTGCAGATGATTACTTGAGGGTCGCAANAGCGGCTTGTCAGCTCCCCGCCATCCGTAAAGATTTCACCTTGGATCNTTANCAGATTTGGGAGTCACGGGCGCTGGGTGCCGATGCCCTATTACTCATTGTTGCCTGTTTGGATGACGCGCAGCTGGCAGACCTCTATGCCGAGGCGCGAGAGGCGCATCTGGATGTNTTGGTGGAGGTTCANGATCGTACTGAACTTGAGAGAGCGCTCACGCTCGACCTCGATCTCATTGGTATTAATAACCGCGATTTACACACCTTNGACACCAGCCTTCAGACCACGCTGNGTTTGTTGTCCGATATTCCGGCGGGTGTGACNGTGGTGACNGAAAGTGGATTGCATACACCGGCCGATATGAAGCTCATGTTAGATCATGGGGTTTCAACATTTTTGATCGGAGAGTCATTNATGCGCCAGACGTCTCCGGGGGACGCATTGTCCNACATGGTCAGAAAGGCTACTGATTGAACCTATTGGCCGAGCTGTTGGCGGGCTCTCTAAGAACGACGATCGTTTTTCCCGCGACCGTGATGTAGCCATCGCCCTCGAGCATTTTTAAGACTCTTNCTGCCATCTCACGAGAGCAACCGACGAGTTTTCCTANCTCTTGTCGNGTAACCCGTATCTGCATTCCATCGGGGTGTGTCATGGCCTCTGGCAATGACGTCAGNTGAATGAGCGACCGATGAATACGTCCGTNCAGGTCAATAAANGTAAGGTCTGCGAGCTTGCGTGNTGTGTTTTTAAGGCGTTGCCCAATCTGCGTTGTGAGCGCATAAAGCACATCGGGAAACTNTTGCCGGATGGCATGAAAGTCTTGATAACTGANGCGACCGAACTCNCATGGCGTGCGTGTCACNAGGTTGGNAGTACGATGCTCNTCGCCAAAGAGCCCCATTTCACCAAAGAACTCCCCCGGATTCNGNTAGCTCACGACCATTTCCTGTTCTGGATCTTCGATATCGTCGACGATCACCGAGACCGAACCGTCCAGTATGAGGTAAAGGTCTTCGCTCGGATCGCCCTGACGGAATACGGAAGCTTTCGATTTCATCGAGATGCGTTCGCAATGCTCGAGAAAGGCCTCAGCATTGGGAATACGCTTNCTCACTAGGTAGTTCATCGGGACCGCCGTTATGTGATTTATCGCACACTTACAGTAGCATAGCGGGCCGCGCGGCTCGGTGCCACTGATTGCCGCAAAGATAGGTGCCACAGGGTTGATCGAGAGAGTGTTATGCACGGTACAGTGAAATGGGTAGATGGCGTCATGACGCTGGGCGAGTCAGGTTCGGGTCACAGTGTCGTTATGGATGGACCGCCGGAACTTGGTGGTAAAAATCACGGGTTGCGTCCCATGGAGATGCTGCTTCTGGGTACCGGCGGTTGTGCTCTCTTCGACGTGGTGACCATGCTCAAGAAGTCTCGCCAATCAATTTCAAACTGCCGGGTTGAACTGCAGGCAGAGCGNTCGGACGGNGTNCCNGCNGTGTTTACTGCAATNAATCTGCACTTTGTTGTTGAGGGAGATGGCCTTAAGGACAATCAAGTCGCNAGAGCAGTGCAACTGTCAGCGGAGAAGTACTGTTCAGCCTCAATTATGCTAGCGACGGGTGGTGTGAAGGTAACGCATTCCCACGAGACACACGCTCGCTAGACAACCNCGGTCNAGGTTGTCATAGCCAATAGGTGGTTTTGGTCATTACCTGACTCGCGGTGCGCATCATGCGTTTAACAGGGGCAGGAAATTCCTCTCCACCCTGTTCTAGGGCATGTGCGCCATGNCGCTCTTCCTCGGCGAGCATTTGTTGAAGAACGAGCTGCGATTTGCGATCNTCAGCCGGTAGCTTTTGCAGGTGCTCCTTCAAATGCATTGCCACGCCTTCTTCTGTNGCGTGCACAAAGCCTAGGCTAACCTTGTCTCCGATAGCGCCGGTAACCGCACCCAGCGCATACGAGCTTGCAAAAAAGAGCGGGTTCAGTCGGCTCGTGTGCGTNCCGAGCTCATCAATGCGCTCTTCGCACCAATCAAGGTGATCTTTNTCTTCCTGCGCGGCCTCNAGTAGTGCNGCGCGAGTTTCCGNTGACTTTGCGACCAGCGCCTGCCCNCGGTAGAGGGCCTGCGCGCAGACCTCACCGGTATGGTTAATGCGCATCAACCCNCCAGCGTGCTTTNGCTCTGNCTCTGTTAGTTCGGCCTCGGTATGCTCTGCAGCGGGTGATGGTCGCTCGCCAGCCATAGCATTCGTGCCATGACTTAACTCTCGCATAGCCGTATCGAGTGTCGAAATCAGATGGTCAAGGCTGCTGAGTCGTCGTTGCATAGTCATAACCCTAGAGTGTGCGACTATAGGTTAACGCTGTAGCGCGCGCCAACCAATGTCTGAGCGGTATTTCATGCCGTCCCAGCTAATATCAGTGACAGCCTCATAGGCAAGGTCCGCAGCTGCTGCGAGGGTCTCCGCTTTTGCCGTTACGCAAAGCACGCGCCCGCCAGCGGTCAGCACATCGTCACTCTTTCGGCGTGTACCCGCATGAAACACTTTGGTTGAAGGACGCGATGCGGTTAATCCCTGAATGGGAAGCCCGGTGGGACTTGAGCTTGGGTAGTGCTCTGAAGCTAAGACAATTCCTATCGTCGCTTCGTTACTCCACGCAGCCTTCTCAAGCGCGAGTCTACCCTCGCATGCAGCAAGGCAGTGTTCGGCTAGGTCGGAGTCGAGGCGCATCATAATAGGCTGGGTTTCAGGGTCGCCAAAGCGGCAATTGAACTCAATAACTTTCGGCGCGCCACTGCTGTCAATCATGAGGCCTGCATACAAAAATCCGCGGTAACGATTGCCATCATCGAGCATGCCGTGGACTGTGGGATAAATGATTTCGTTCATTACCCGCTCGTGGATATCTGGCGTTACCACAGGCGCTGGTGAATAAGCCCCCATGCCACCTGTATTCGGCCCGGTGTCGCCCTCGCCAACCCGTTTATGGTCTTGCGACGTTGCCATGGTCAGCACATCTGTGCCGTCTACCATGACGATAAAACTCGCTTCTTCGCCATCCAAAAACTCTTCGATAACGACCCTCGCGCCCGCGTCACCAAAGGCGTTACCCGACAACATATCGCGCGCGGCTTCTTCCGCTTGCTCGATGCTGGAGGCGACAATGACACCCTTGCCCGCCGCTAAGCCATCGGCTTTGACCACAATGGGAGCCCCTTGTGCCCGAATGTAGGCGCAGGCGGCATCGGCATCAGTAAATGTTTCGTAAGTACCCGTTGGGATCTGATGTCGAGCTAGAAAGTCTTTGGTGAACGCTTTTGAGCCCTCGAGTTGGGCTGCGGCGGCTGTTGGTCCGAAGCAGATCAATCCCTCGGACGAGAAACGATCGACAATACCATCAACGAGCGGCGCTTCTGGACCCACCACGGTTAGCTCACAGTGGTTGTTTTTCGCAAAACTGACCAGCGCATCGAAATCAGATGGACTGATATCCACATTGTGACATTTGGCCTCGTCAGCCGTACCTGCATTACCGGGTGCTACGAAAACAGTATCGACTGATTTTGATTGCGCCAGCTTCCATGCGAGCGCGTGTTCACGACCACCACTGCCAATCATCAATACGTTCATATCAGTGCCTAAAATGCCGGACGCCAGTAAATACCATGGCCATGCCGGCCTCGTTGGCAGCGGCAATCACCTCGTCATCCCGGATTGAGCCGCCCGGCTGAATGACGGCTCGGATACCTCGTTCAGCCGCATTATCGATGCCGTCCCGGAACGGGAAAAACGCATCTGAGGCCATGACAGCACCGGCAACTTCAAGCCCCGCGTGTTCAGCTTTGATAGCGGCAATGCGGGCTGAGTTAACTCGGGACATTTGGCCGGCCCCGACGCCAATCGTGCGTTCACTCGAGGCGTAGATGATTGCGTTCGATTTCACGAATTTAGCGACGCGCCACGCGAATAACAGATCTTTAAGCTCCTGTTGGGTTGGCGCGCGCTCTGAGACAACGCGCAGATCGTCGCCTGAGAGGACGTGGTCGTCACGGTCTTGAATGAGCAGACCGCCATTCACTTTTTTAAGGTCCCAGGTTGGCGTTCGGTCTCCCCAGTAGCCTGTCGACATGACCCGTACATTGGGTTTACTACTCGCTGCAGTAAGCGCGCTGTCTGCGATGGCAGGAGCGGTGATGACCTCGACAAACTGAGAGTCAATGATATTGGAGAGTGTCTCCTCATCGAGCTCTCGGTTGAAGGCAATGATGCCGCCAAAGGCGGATTCCGTATCGGTCTCAAAGGCCTTTCTATAGGCTTCCAGCAGGGTGGGTGCAACGGCGACGCCGCAGGGGTTTGCGTGTTTAACAATGACGCAGGCGGGTTCATCAAATGACTTAACACACTCAATGGCGGCATCGGCATCGGCCACATTGTTGTAACTCAGCGGTTTTCCCTGATGTAGCGTAGCGGTTCCGACGCCAGCTTCACTGATGTTTCGGTCGGTATAGAACGCCGCATTTTGATGTGGGTTCTCGCCGTAGCGCATGACTGAGCTTCGTTGAAACTGGAAATTAGCCGTGCGCGGAAATTGGCTTGGCTCGTCAGTATCAACTCGACTCCCCAGGTAATTCGCAATGGCACCGTCGTAGCTTGCCGTGTGCTCGAAGGCCTTGACGGCAAGATCAAATCGCAGGCTGTCCGTCGTGCCGCCGGTCGATGCAATCTCTGACAGCACACGATCAAAGTCGCTGTTGTCGACAACGATAGTGACGTCCTGATGATTTTTTGCCGCCGCGCGGACCATCGTTGGACCGCCGATATCAATGTTCTCTATTGCATCCGCTAGAAGGCAATCTGGATTGGCAACGGTGGATTCGAAGGGATAGAGATTGACCACGACCAGATCGATGCAGTCGATCGCATTGTCAGACATGACGTCATCGTCTGTGCCCCGGCGACCCAAAATACCGCCATGGATCTTCGGGTGTAGCGTTTTTACTCGGCCATCCATCATTTCAGGAAAACCCGTGTGATCGGACACCTCAGTGACGGGGACGCCCTCCGAAAGTAAGAGGCGACACGTGCCCCCAGTGGAGAGAATCTTGACGCCCTGCGCCGCGAGGGCTTGGGCAAAGGGAACAACGCCCGTTTTGTCAGAAACGCTGATCAACGCGCTGTTTATGGGGGCGACTCTCGCCTCGGTCATGTGAATACCTCTGGTTTCTAGAAGCTCTTAGTCATAAAAGCCAGGTTATAAAAGGTCGTATTGGCGCAGCTTCTTTCGCAGCGTGCCTCGATTGAGTCCAAGCATAGCGGCGGCACGACTCTGGTTGTTGGCAGTGTATTCCATGACTACGCGCAAAAGCGGCTCTTCGACTTCCGCTAGGACCAGGTTATAGAATTCACGGGCTTCCTCACCGTCCAGCGTCTCAATAAACTGCCGAATCGCGTCTTCCGCGGCCGACTTGAGCGTGCCTTTCGTTTGTGATGTCACGCTGCCATCCTCCCAACTGATTTCTCGTGAAGGCGACTCATCACATCGATGAGGGTGTTCTCCTTCGTATCGAGAAAGTCGTCTTGAGCGTCAGTACAGTCGAGACTGTTAAANGCTCGCTTAATGGGTANGTACGCTTCGCCCAGNTCGGCTTCAAAAAACCAACCGGCGTGCTTGCGCGCGATTTTNTACCCCATGACAGGACCATAGAACGCCTGAACTTGCTGGATGTGATCTCGCATGATGGTGTAGCGCTCCTCCAACGTCGGCGCATGGTCATCACCATAGCGTAAAGCNCTCGCTATCGCNCCCGGAAGCCATAGNCGGCCCTGGGCTGCTCTGCCAATCATGACGCCATCAGCTCCGGTNTAGGCTAGAACATATTTTGCTTTCTCAGCCGTGGTGATATCGCCATTTGCGATCACNGGGATGTTGACCGATGCCACGATATCACGCAGCGTCTNGTATTCCGCTGATCCATTAAATTTGTCGGCACGCGTTCGTCCGTGCACTGTCAACATCGCAATGCCACATGATTCAGCGATGCGCGCAATTTCAACACCGTTTCGTTGGTCCGGTGACACGCCTGTGCGAATCTTCAGCGTCACGGGAACCGAGACTGCCTCAGTGACCGCGGTTAATAGCGTCTTTACAAGTTCAGGGTCCCCAAGAAGCGCTGAACCNGCTGCCTTTTTACAGACCTTTTTCGCAGGGCAGCCCATGTTGATGTCAATGACCTCTGCACCCAGTTGAACGTTATAACGTGCGGCNGCAGCNAGCGTGGNGGGATTGTTCCCCACGAGNTGAATTGCTCGAAGCCCAGCNTCTTTGCTGTGCTGANCGCGCAGCATCGATTTTCGAGAGTCACTGAGTGATAGGTCGGAGGCCATCATTTCGCCNACTGCGACATCCGCACCGTGCCTGACCGCGAGCTGACGCATNGGCAAATCCGTTACGCCTGCCATGGGCGCTAGAAATACAGGAGTCTCTTTAGAGAACGGGCCGAGCTGCATGCGTGGGTAACAATGTGATGGAAAGTGCGTAGTTTAAAGAACCGTCGGCCACTGTTGAAGCCCACTGCGTATATAGACTTGTTCTATTGGGTATGAAAGCAGCGCTATGTTCTGTTATCTCCTCTAAAAGTGGCTATCTTCGGTAAAACAGCACAGATTGGTCGTCTTTTTTCAAAAACAGTAGACAGGAAAGGGGGGCTGGTGGAGACTCTGCCGTCTGTTTTCTTTTTTTACATGGTCTGCGCATGCCTGACATTTTGGTGTTACACGGCCCAAACTTGAACCTGTTGGGAACTCGCGAGCCGGATGTCTATGGCACAGAGGACCTCGCTTCGATCAATGCTCGGCTTGCTGATGCGGCCGCGGCGGCTGGTCGATCGCTCGACAGCTTCCAGAGCAATTCTGAATCTGACTTGATAGACAGGGTGCATGCGGCGCGAACAGAGCAGACTCAGGCTATCATTATTAATCCCGCCGGGCTGACGCACACCAGCGTTTCGCTGCGCGATGCAATCGCTGCCGTGGCCATCCCCTTTGTTGAGGTTCACTTGTCGAACGTTTATGCGCGTGAGCCCTTTAGGCACCACAGCTTCTTTTCAGATTTGGCCGTAGGCGTTATTTCTGGTTTTGGAAGCAACGGCTATGACTATGCATTGCAGTTTTTGTTGAACCGAAATCACTGAAATGAGTAATAACAAGAGATTGTCGAGGTGACCCTATGGATATTCGTAAAGTAAAAAAATTAATTGAGCTTCTGGAAGCGTCCAGTGTAGACGAAATTGAAATCAAGGAAGGTGAGGAATCGGTCCGAATTAGTCGGAATAAGGCGGCCTCAATTGCTATGGCTGCCCCCGTTGCGGCACCTGCGATGCCAGCGCCCCTGGCGCCAGCGCCTGCAGCGCCCGTACCCGTGCCCGCTACACCTGAAGCGGCCGCTCCCAGCACCGCTAATGCAGTAACATCGCCGATGGTCGGTACCTTCTATCGGTCTCCAAGCCCCGACGCCCCAGCCTTTGTTGAAGTCGGCCAAAGTGTTCGCGCTGGCGACGTGNCTNTGCATTGTCGANGCGATGAANATGATGAATCAGATCGAAGCGGANCGCGCNGGNACNGTNACNGCNNTNCATGCNGAAAACGGTGANCCCGTAGAATTTGATCAGCCNCTCATNACCGTNGAATAAANNCNCGCATCTCGTCTAAGGATTAACGCCATGTTGGAAAAGGTACTCATTGCGAACCGCGGTGAGATCGCGTTGCGGATCTTGCGCGCCTGTCGTGAGTTGGATATTCCCACGGTTGCAGTGCACTCGACTGCGGACAGTAGCCTCAAGCACGTNCGTCTCGCCGATGAGGCAGTCTGTATTGGGCCGCCCCCATCCACCCAGAGCTACTTGCAGCCGCATGCCATTCTCAGTGCAGCAGAGATCACCGGAGCAGACGCTATTCACCCCGGTTACGGATTCTTATCCGAGAACGCCGATTTTGCTGAGCAAGTGGAACGCAGTGGATTCAAATTTATAGGTCCTCGATCAGAGACCATACGATTGATGGGCGATAAAGTNTCCGCCAAGCATCAGATGCGTAAGTCGGGAGTGCCCACAGTTCCTGGATCGGAAGGCGCCTTGCCCGATGANCCAGACGAAGTGTTGCGAATCGCTCGCGACATTGGCTANCCNGTAATCGTNAAAGCGGCAGCNGGNGGGGGTGGTCGCGGTATGCGCGTGGTGCACAACGAAGAGGTGCTCCTGTCGTCGATTGAGGTGACNCAGTCTGAAGCGGCGGCGGCATTTGGTTCGCCCGTAGTCTACATGGAGAAGTTTTTGCAGCGGCCGCGNCACGTTGAAATTCAGGTGTTGGCAGACGGGCAGGGCCATGCCGTNCATTTGGGNGATCGTGATTGTTCACTGCAGCGTCGTCATCAGAAGATTATCGAAGAGGCGCCGGCACCGGGCATTCCTGATGATGTTCGCGAGGAGGTGGGTGCTGCCTGTGTTCAAGCCTGTATCGACATGGGCTACACCGGCGCGGGAACCTTCGAGTTTCTCTACGAGGATGGTCGATTTTTCTTCATTGAGATGAACACGCGTGTTCAGGTTGAGCACCCCGTNACCGAGATGATTACGGGCATTGATATCGTGAAGCAGCAGCTGTTAATTGCTGGNGGTCAGCCGCTGTCGATTAAGCAAAGCGATATCAAGTTCAATGGNCACTCGATCGAGTGCCGTATCAACGCTGAAGATNCGCGAACCTTCATGCCATCACCGGGNACGATCAAGACCTTCCACGCACCGGGCGGCCATGGCGTTCGGGTNGACTCTCATATCTACAGCGGGTACGCAGTACCACCACACTACGACAGTTTGATCGGAAAGCTGATAACCCATGGCGATTCGCGAGAAATCGCGCTAAAGAAGATGCGCCAAGCGCTCGATGAATTTATTATCGAGGGCATCCGAACCAATGCGGCACTCCATCGTGANTTGGTAGTCGATTCGTCNTTCGTTGCTGGCGGTGTCAGCATTCATTACCTCGAGAGCAAGCTGGAACACGAGCATTGAGTTCTAACGACTGGCAAGAGTGGGTCGTTGAGACCTACTCGCAACTGGTCGAACCGCTCGAAGAATGGCTATTTGCGCAAGGCGCGTTGGCGGTGTCTCTCGAGGANAATGCCGATGAGCCACTGCTCGAACCCGGTCCTGGAGAGACGCCACTTTGGCAAAANATCAAGGTGACTGCGCTGTTTTCAGGGTCATTAGATCTCGNGCCTATCAAGCAGGCATTGCCCTCATCGCTACTGGCCGGCAACTCTAGAAACGAGATCTCGACGCTCCAAGATCGTGATTGGGAGCGCGTATGGATGGAGGATTTCACGCCGATTCAAATGGGTCCGCGGCTCTGGATTTGTCCCAGTTGGACACCACCACCTGATGAAGCGCTCATACCCGTCTTGCTTGACCCGGGGTTGGCATTTGGCACCGGAACACATGCAACGACAGCTATGTGTCTCAGTGCACTCGATGGGCTGATTTCAGGCAAGGANTGNGTTGTCGATTTTGGGTGTGGATCGGGTATTTTGGCCATTGNCGCGCTGAAGCTGGGCGCCGGACACGCGNTGGGCGTCGACAATGACCCGCAAGCCGTGTTTGCGAGCCGAGACAACGCGCAGCGCAACGCGATTGAGCCCGAAAAATTCTTAGTGGTGCTGCCGGACGACGAGGTTATTGCCGAATGGGTCGGAAAAGCCAACCTGATGGTGGCCAATATTCTTGCTGGCCCCTTAGTGGAGCTTGCTGACCAACTTATCGAATTGACGGCACCGGGCGGCGTGATCCTGCTAACAGGTGTTCTGGAGGAGCAGGCGCCTCAACTCATCGAGCGCTACCGCGGGGTCAATCTAAAGGTGAATCAGCAGCGTGATGGATGGGTGTTGCTCGCCGGTCAAAAACCGAATCAACCCTGAGCGAGTAACTCTCTCAAGTCGATGAGTGCTGCATTCGCACGCGAGAGATAGCTGGCCATTACAAGCGAATGGTTCGCCCAGATACCGAATCCAGATCCATTTAAAATTACGGGGCTCCAGACGGTTTGCTGCGTCGCCTCAAGCTCACGAATGATTTGCCTGAGACTGACCGTGGCATTTTTCTTCTCAAGCACATCCGCAAAATCAACCTCGGCGGCTTTTAGAAAATGGATTAGTGCAAAGGCGGCGCCACGTGACTCGTAATAAACATCATCGATTTCATTCCAGGGTGTTTTGACGAGAATTTCCGGGGTGTCACGTGTTGACTGCGTTGCCGCTGCGTCGCCAGCGAGGTCGGTATTGATCCGTCGCTGACCGACACTGGCCGATAACCGTTGTGACAAGCTACCCAAGCGTTTTTCAACCATACCCAACCAAAAGCTGAGATTGTCGGCTCTTGCGTAGAACTGTGCCGAGTCCCCATCATTTTTGGGCAGACGATCAAGATAGGCCTGCAGATAGCGCCGTGCATCACGATACTCTGATTCGGTGGCGGGCAAGGCCCAGCTCGAGTTTTGGAAGTTGATCCGTGGCTCGGCGAGCGTGAGATCAACGTCTTCTTGGGATTGAGATTGAGATCGGCTGAGCACTTCTCGCAAGGCTCTTGCTAAGTCTCGAGATTGGATCAAGGCCCCGTATTCCCAATTTGGCATATTGTCCATAAAGGCGCCCGGGGGGGTAATGTCGTTGCTAATATAGCCCCCGTCTTTTTCCAATAGGAGGCGAGTAACCTCGAGCAGTGCCGCGGTGGTTGCAGCGCCCGTGACGACTTGATCCGAGGATTTCAGATACGTGGTTCTATTTTCTACCACGTCAAACGCATCTGGCGTCATGCTCCAATAAAAGCCGAGTCCTAGGGTGAGCGTGACGTAGGTCAGCACAGTCGCGGTGACGACGCGTCTACCGCCTTTGCTTTGCAGAAGCTGGAGAGAATCACCCGACGGAAGAAATCCCCGGACCCTTGTCAACGCTTGCGATAAACGCTCGCTCAGTGTCATGTGCTACGCCGCTCCTTACGCGGTGATGCCATTCTCAATGGTGGTGCGCTGCGGCGGCGCGGTCCCTCATCACAGAGAACGCACTGCATAGGGGCTCATTGTTCTCTAGCTTGAGACAGATGTCGATGCTTTGTCCGTCAGTCAAGGGCTCGCTCAGCTTCCTGAGCATGATATGAAGCCCACCTGGTTTCAGGGTGATTCGCTCACCGGCTTGAATCGATAACTGTGCGACGGGGCGCATGGTGGATCGATCACGCTCGATGCGGGTTTCATGGAGCGAGGCGTGGCCAGCAGCCTCTGCGGATACACCNAATACGGTGATGGCCTTATTGCTCTGGTTTTCGATCGACGCATAGCCAGCTGACATCATTTTACCCGGCGGCGTCGCGCGAACCCAGGCATCTGAAATGATGAGGCCGGTCGAGGCGCTCGAGGCGCTAGTTAAAAACAGGAGGGTAATCACCAACAGCGCGCGCAAATGCATGGGTCTCTTTCCTTTCAATAGAGTGCGTGACATGGGGGCGTTAACGCGCTTTTTCAATGGCTGTTAGAACAATATCGCGGGTCAACAGCTGGGGAAGTATGACCGGCTGGCTGCCCGATCCCCTCGGGTACATAACGTACAGCGGAATGCCGCTACGCCCATGTGACTGAACGAAGCGACCAATATCCGCGTCATAGTCTGTCCAGTCTGCAATCATGTAGGGGATATCCGCATCGATAAAAGCCTGCTCCATCTCCGGTGTGAACAGCACGGCTGCCTCGTTTGCAAGACAGGTGATACACCAGTCGGCTGTCACGTCGACAAAGATTGGGTCTCCTCGCTCAATGTAGTCGTCTAAAACGGCGGCGGACCATGCTATCTGACCTTCGCTCAGTATGCGGTTTGAATCGTCTCTACTCACGTTTTTGTCCGAGGGCACCGCGAGAAAGATGGCCGTCGCTATCAAGACAATGCTAATTCCCTTTCGCAACGTGGTATCGCCATACAGATAGGCTGCTAGAGCCAGTATGACCAGGCCGGACAGTGCCATAGCCATGGTATTAACGCCCGCTTGGTTACCCGCTACCCAGAGAAGCCAAACCGACGTCAGATAAAGAGGGAACGCGAGTACATTCTTAGCGGTATCCATCCACGGTCCGGGTTTGGGAAGCGAACGAACGGCGGCGTTACTGTGGCTGAGAATAACCATGGGCATAGCCATACCCGCCCCGAGTGCCGCGAACACTAGGAGCGTCACAACGAGCGGTTGGGTCAATGCATATCCCAGCGCCGTGCCCATGAACGGCGCTGTGCAAGGGCTGGCAACCACTACGGCAAGAACGCCGGTAAAAAAGTTGCCGGCATCACCTTCTTGCTCTGTCAAAGACTGACCGACGTTCATCATCGAGGTGCCGAAATGAATCAGCCCGTTGAGACTCAGACCCATGACCGTGAAAAGATAGGCAAGGCCAATGACAAAGCCCGTATTTTGCAACTGGAAGCCCCAACCAATGAGCTGCCCCGTTTGTTGAATAGCCACCAGCACGCTAGCGAGCGCTACGAAGCTGACGATAACGCCCACCGCATAGACCAGACTAGCGCGACGGTGTTGCTCCGCGCTGCCGTGGGTAAAGCTCAGGGCTTTTAGCGATAAAATCGGGAATACGCAGGGCATGATGTTGAGGATGATGCCGCCAAGAAAGGCAAACGCGATGGCGGCCAGAAGACCCATATTGGCTCCACCTGAGTCTGCACCTGCTGCCTCTGTCTCTGTGGGTTTGGTAGCGAGAGAACCTGCTTGAATCTCGCCCGAGGCCATGTGCCATAAGAACGATTTTGTTTCAGGCGGATAGCAGAGGCCAGCGTCAGCACAGCCCTGGTAGGTCACTTTTATTTGCGCCAGTTCGGTTGTTCTTTCCAGTGCTACCGTGGCGTCTAAGGCGTCATAGTAAACCTCGACATCCCCGAAGAACTCGTCGGTTTTTGCGAGGCCATCGGGTATAGCCAAGCTGGTTGAAATACGGCCCTCCGCGTCGGAGGCCTCTGTCTTGAACGCGTGGCGATAAAGGTAGTATTCGGGTGCAATCATCCACTGAAGCATCAGCCGTTGATCACCATCAGCGACCAAAGTCAGCTGATAAGCCTCGTCGACCGGCAGGAATTGTGTTTGCTGCTGCGTGTAGGACGAGAGCGCATTTTGAGCGAGTCCACTGAGTGGTAACCACACCAATGTAAGGAGGCAGAGTTGGAGTGTTCGGCGAATCGCCAGGCTCATCGTGTGTCCCTACTTGTTGTAGCGCAGTCGTGTGCCGTGATCGAGAGAAAGACGAATTTCTTCCGGGCTCAAATCGTCCGGGAAGTAGACNCCCGATACNTTTGCGTCAAGGAGGCTGGCACCTTCCAGGTTGGTCTCGCGGAAATCAATGCCTGATAAATCGCAGTTTCTGAAATAGGCGCTCGAGAAATCGAGACCTCGTGCNTTCATTTTGCGTAAATCACGACCTCGGTAGTCTCCNCCCATAAGCTGACNGCAATCCATGGTCTCACGATGNTTGTTGAAGCNATCGACGTCCTCGTGTCGCAACATCTGAAACANCGGATCATCTTTTACCTCAGGTTTAATTTCTCTGTCACTCATCGACTACTCCTTACAGTGCCTCACTCTGNCGCTTTAGAGCTCGGNGCTAACCACTAAAATACGCATCCCGCAGCGCACTGGTCGCCTCCAAGCTGAGTCGAGGACCCGCTTGGCAGACAACGGCGCCCGCCGCCTTGGCGGCAAACTCGCATGCCTTCACCATACTCGCGCCTCGCCAGAGTGCGTAGAAAAACGCACCGGCAAACATATCGCCAGCCCCATTGGTGTTGACAGCATTTACCTTTTCGGACNCCACCTGATGCATGTCGGCGCCATCATACAAAATGGCACCGTCGGCACCGCGTGTAATCACAAAGTTCTTGCAGATTGCTTTTAAGCGCTCGGACGCGTCGCTCAAACTATCAGTCTGCGCCCACTCTAGGGCTTCGATCTCGTTACAAAAGACAAAGTCTACGCCACCGTTCAGCATGGCATTCATGTTGTCCCTAAAAAAGGTGACCATGCCAGGGTCGGAAAAGCTGACGGCAACTTTTGTGTTGTTTGCCTGCGCGATCTGCTTGGTCTTCAAGGCCGCTGCATGTCCGGTCGCTGAGGTGACTAGNTACCCTTCGAGGTAAACCCACNCCGACGCNGCAATGGCNCCCTCATTCACTTCGGACACCGAGAGCGTCTCGGATACGCCCAAAAANGTATTCATACTGCGCTCGGCATCGGGCGTGATCAGAACCAAACATTTNCCGGTANTGCCGGCGCGACGCTCACTTTTGAAGCCATGGTCTACCCCACAGGCCTCAAGGTCNGAAATGTANATGTCGCCGTCTTCATCATTTGCAACCAGACAGCTCATGTAGGTGGGNGCGCCAAACTGGGATGCGGCGATCACGCTNTTTCCGGCGCTNCCGCCACAGGCGTGATTGGCCGATGCAAGCTTGTCGGCCAGATGCNGTTTGATCTCGCTCTGGCGGGCTTCATCAACCAGCGTCATCATGCCTTTTTCAATCGAAAGCTGNTCAAGGTCCTGATCAGACACATCGATCTCCGTGTCGACCAAAGCGGCGCCAATTGCGTAGACAAAGTAATCAGACACAGTCACTCCCTCAAGGTGGTTTGGATCTAGGGATTATCGCACGTCGGGTGCTAAGGATCATTACTTGTCGTAGTTGTAATCAAGCCTGAGCGATAAGTTTTCGATAGACTGGCAGCATCAAAGAGGTGACCCGTGTATCCAAGTTTTCAAGAAGTCATTGATCGTTTATCCGTGGTGGAGGCGCCCGTGNAGCCCTTGCCATCCAAGCGTGCAGCGGTTGCGATCAGTGTGCGTTCCGGTGTTTCTGGTCCCGAAATACTCATGATTCAGCGCGCGGTCAGGCAGGGCGATCCCTGGTCTGGTCATATGGGTTTTCCAGGCGGGCGCAAGGATGAGTCAGATGCCAGTGATATGGCGTGCGCCAAAAGGGAAACGCGCGAGGAAATAGGGTTTGACCTCGATATCTATGGCGAGCTTGTCTGTCAGCTATCTGATGTGAACACGGGCTGGCGGGCAGATCGGCCTGAAATGCTCGTTGCGCCCTTTGTGTTCAAGGTGGGCAGTACGCCGGTCTTCGAGCTCAACCACGAGGTAGACGACACCTTGTGGGTTCCTCTGAGCTTCCTTCTTAACGATGCCAACCGCAGTCGCCATCAGTGGGATTGGCGAGGTGAGGTGCTCGAATCTGATGCCTTTACCTTCGATGATCGATTAATTTGGGGCCTCTCCTTAATGATGATCGATGAGTTGCTCCAGATTATCGCCGATAGAGAGAATGCCTTGGCACCTGTTAGTCGGGCCTAGCGTCTGGCGCTACCTCTTGCTCCAGCGGAGGTAGGCCCCTTAGGAACCCTCGCGAATTGCGGCGTAGCGCTTCGAGTTCTGGATCTTCCTCACTGGCAGCCACTAGCGATTCCAAGCTGGCAGCACCCTTGAGATAAGCGATGACGTGGCCCACCAAGACGGGTGACATCTTCGGTTCGTGCGAGTAACGCGGCATTCCCGGCACAAGATTGCCTGACGCTCGAAGCCCTTCAACCGTCAACCAGTAGCCACCGCAACTGGATAGCTCATAATCGCCAATGCGGCCAAAGCTGATATTGGGTGTGGAGGGGTTGAAGCTGTCGTTGGGTAGTTCGGTCAGCTTTTTAAGAGCCAAAATTACTTGTTCACCCTCGTCGAACTGATCTGCCTCTGGCCGGCAGTACGTGCCTGTCTTTAGCCAGACCCTGGGCGACGACTCCCAATCGGGGCCGGCAAGGGTGACATCGACCTCGACATCAATCGCGTTCCCTTTTTTAGTAGCGATGCTGCCGAGAACCACGAGATCGGACTCGAACGCAACCTCGGCGAAGCTGCCTTCCCATAGGCACTCGCAGGCAAGGCTCAGGGGTGAGAAGAGTCCACCGATGGCGGCAACAAGCAGCGCTCCCAAGCGATGACCTGCCGGTGGCAGTCCAGCGGTCGCCATTACTTCGTCAGTAGCCTCGCAGCATCGATCGCGAAGTAGGTGAGAATGCCATCGGCACCAGCGCGCTTAAAGGAAAGAAGGCTCTCGAGAATGACTGAATCGCGGGATAACCAGCCATTGTCAAAGGCCGCTTGATGCATCGCATACTCGCCCGAGACTTGGTAGGCAAAGGTGGGTACCTTTAGCTCGGTCTTTACCCTTCGCACGATATCGAGGTACGGCATCCCGGGCTTGACCATTAACATATCAGCGCCTTCTCCGAGATCCAGCGCGACCTCATGAATGGCTTCATCGCTGTTCGCTGGGTCCATCTGGTAGGTCTTCTTATCCCCGCCTTTCAGATTCCCCGCAGATCCAACGGCATCGCGAAACGGGCCGTAATAAACAGAGGCGTACTTGGCGGCATAGGACAGTATCAGCGTGTTGACGTGGCCATCTGCCTCCAGGGCTTCTCGAATTGCGCCAATTCGCCCGTCCATCATGTCAGAGGGTGCGACTACATCGGCGCCTGCCTGCGCATGACTCACCGCTTGCTTGACCAGAGCGTCTTTGGTGATGTCGTTCAACACGTAGCCCTGATCATCAATGATCCCGTCTTGTCCATGGGTCGTGTACGGATCCAGCGCGACATCAGTGATAACGCCCAGATCAGGGAGCGCGGTTTTGATCGCCTTGACGGTTCGTTGCACGAGTCCATCCGGTGAGTATGCCTCGCTGGCATCGAGCGACTTCTTTTCAGGACCTACTACTGGAAACAGAGCAATCGCGGGTATCCCTAACTCGAATGCTTCAGCTGCTCTCTTTATTAATAGATCGATGCTCAGCCGCTCAACCCCGGGCATCGAGGGTACCGCTTCACGCTGGTTCTCACCTTCGAGAACAAACATGGGGTATATAAAGTCACTGGGGCTGAGTGCATTCTCCGCTGTGAGTGAGCGTGCAAACTGTGACGCTCGCAAGCGTCGCATGCGGGTGAATGGGAAAGGGCCTCTAGCTGTGTTCATACAAAATCCCTCTGACGTCTCTACGGGTATAGTCCTATTTCTGTTTTTACCAAAAGCTGGCGATATAGCTACAGTGCCTTGAATGCATTTCGAGCGGCTTCAAGGGTATCGGCAATGTCGCCATCGGTATGTGCCGACGACATAAAGCCTGCCTCGAATGACGCGGGCGCCAAATAAACACCCTCGTTGAGCATCAAGTGAAAGAACCTATTGAAGCGTTCAACATTCGCTCCAATCACCTGCGGATACTGGGTCACCTTTTTGTCTTCCGTGAAAAAGAAGCCGAACATGCTACCCATATGATTGGTGGTGAATGGAATGCCTGCCTCATCAGCCACCCGCTGCATGCCTTCACATAGCTCAGTGGTGTGACGGAATAGATCGTCGTAGAAGTTAGGTTGAGAGATGATGTCGAGCGTTGCGAGACCCGATGCCATGGCGACCGGGTTGCCAGACAAGGTGCCTGCTTGATACACCGGTCCCAAGGGCGATATGTGCGCCATAATGTCTTTCTTGCCCCCAAAGGCACC
The DNA here is from genome assembly GCA_002691565.1 of Halieaceae bacterium. GTDB lineage: Bacteria > Pseudomonadota > Gammaproteobacteria > Pseudomonadales > Halieaceae > Luminiphilus. Next base: position 7,171 of record NZIH01000069.1, on the reverse strand, counting down.
GACCGGCATGCCCCCGCCAATCACCTTACCTAAACAGGTGAGGTCAGGGTCGATCCCGAGGTGCCCCTGCGCGCAGTGAGTGCCGAACCGAAACCCCGTCATGACTTCATCGAAGATCAGGATTGCGCCGTGCTCGCTGCAGAGCTGCCGCATGCCCTCTAGGTAACCAGGTTCCGGAAGAATGCAGTTCATGTTTCCGGTCACCGGCTCGGTAATCACGCAAGCGATCTCATCGTCGAGTTGGTCGAAGGCCTCTTTCAATGCATCGAGATCATTGAACGGCAGTGTCACGGTATGCTGCGCCAATACGTCGGGCACACCCGGTGAGCTGGGCACACCAAAGGTGAGCGCTCCTGATCCTGCTTTTATCAGCAGTGAGTCCGAGTGGCCGTGGTAACAACCTTCGAACTTGATAATTTTATCCCGCCCCGTAGCACCGCGGGCCAGGCGAATGGCGCTCATCGTTGCTTCTGTACCAGAGCTCGTCATACGAACTTGCTCGAGGCTAGGGACTAGGTCGCATAGACGCTCGGCCAATTCAATCTCGATTTCAGTTGGGCAACCGAAGCTCAATCCGTCCTGTGCCGTTTTGATCACGGCCTCCCGAACTTCGGGGTGGTTGTGGCCCATGATCATCGGACCCCACGACAACACATAATCGATGTATTTATTGCCATCGGCGTCAAATATATAGGCGCCCTCAGATCGCTCCATAAATCGTGGCGTTCCGCCCACTGCCTTAAAGGCCCGGACTGGCGAGTTGACGCCGCCCGGAATACGCGTTTGTGCGCGCTCAAATAGCGCTTCAGATTTGGTCATTGACCATGTTCCCCCGACCTGTCGTCGTTTTTATAGTGATATTGCCGTGGTGCTAGGCTGGTCGCACGTATACCAATAGTACGATTGCGAACAAAAATAGCACGGGTACCTCGTTAAAAAACCGATAAAACACGTGGCTCTTGCTGTTATCTCCACCATTAATGCGCGCAACATACCGACCGCACTGGACGTGATAAACAAGAAGGCAGGCAACCCCAAGTAGCTTCAGCTGCATCCATAGACTGCTCAAGTAATAGTCTAATGCGTAGCTGAGCCGCCATAGACCTAGTACTACCGCCAAGATCATCAGTGGTGTGACGAATTTATAGAGCTTGCGCGCCATGACCGCCAGCGTCGCCCGCGTGGCGTCATCCTCTGCCTGCGCGTAGTAAACAAATATCCTCGGCAGGTAAAAAAGGCCGGCAAACCACGTCACAACGAAGATGACATGAAGACCCTGAATCCAAAGCATTCACTACTCCATGCTGGTTTCAAACTGAACAGCAAGTAAACTAGCCGCACAATATCAGATCTTAGGCCTGAAATGATGAAAGTTGGGATTGTTGGCGCCACCGGTTACGCGGGGGTGGAACTCATTCGATTGCTGTTGGGGCATCCCCACGTCATTATCCAGCGCCTAACATCGCGGGCCGAGGCCAGTGTGCGCGTTGATCACCTGTTTCCAAGCCTGCGAGGTCACATTGACTTGGCGTTTGAAGACCCGGGCGCAGTAGATTTTGGGGACTGCGATATTGTCTTTTTCGCTACGCCACATGCCGTTTCAATGAACACGGTGCCAGCGCTTCTGGATCGCGGTATCAAAATTATCGATTTGTCTGCAGATTTCCGCTTGAGCGATATCGACGTCTGGGAGTCCTGGTACGGCACAACGCACGTGGCGCCCGAGCTTGTCTCGACCGCAGTCTACGGCTTGCCCGAAGTGAACCGAGAGGCGATGCGAGATACGAGTTTGGTTGCCTGCCCTGGTTGTTATCCAACCGCTGTGCAGTTGGGCTTCCTGCCGCTGCTGGAGGCGGGTGTTATCGACGCAGGCCGGCTGATTGCGTCCTGTGCGTCTGGCACGAGTGGAGCGGGGCGCAGCGCCAAAGTTAATGTGTTGCTGGCAGAGTCGACCGAGACAATGAAGTCTTACGCGGTTCAAGGTCACCGTCATTTGCCCGAGATGGAACAGGGATTGTCCCAAGCGGCGGGTGGTGATGTGTCATTGACCTTCGTTCCTCATCTTGCGCCGATGACGCGCGGTATTCATGCGACCCTGTTTGCGACTTTGACGGAGCCCTCTACCGATGTTCGGGCACTGTTTAACTCGCGGTTTGCCGGTGAACCCTTTGTTCGGCTCACGCAGGGTGACTATGAGCCAGAAACACGCCATGTGAGAGGGACGAACGTCTGTGAGATCGACGTCACCCAACCCCCCGGAGAAACCATTGTGATCACGGTCACGATCGACAACCTGGTTAAAGGTGCCTCAGGCCAAGCAATACAGGCCATGAACCTCATGCAGGGATGGGATGAGACAACGGGCCTATTGGCACCGGCGGTCAACCCCTAATCGACGATGGCCTCCGAAGACTTTAAGACCGTTGTAAAGCGCGTCAATCTTGTTCAGCAGCGCAGACTTCGCATGGGGTTGGCGGGCTTACTTGCAGCAGTAGGTATTGGGGTTTACGTCCTTGGGTATCAGCAAGGATTTGATGATCGAGTACCTTTAGTTCTGGATGAGGCGGGCCTAAAGGGCACCATTTCAAAGCTTGAGACTCGGCTTGCCGTGGCTGCGGAGACGCTCAATCGATTCCGCGCTGAGCTGGCGGACTCAGAGAGGCAGGTGGATGAGCTGGAAAAAGAGCTCGTGTTCTACCGAGATATCATGTCCTCGTCTGAAGATGTAAGCGCCGTCAAACTCCGACCGCCCAATCTCAGCTGGGATCCCGAGCGTCGATCCTTTGAGTACCGTGTGGTCGTTCAACGTTTAGCACCTGGCACCCAGTTTTACCGAGGTAGATTAATGGTTCAGATCTTGGACTCGGAGGGCAAGGCCATCGAGGCGTTATCCTCGACACCGCGCCATGACCTGTCTTTCAAGTATTTTCAGCGTATTTCAGGCACCATAGAGCTTGCGGAAACAGTTATTCCCGCTTCCGTGCGGTTTGACATAGAATTGTCGGCCCCGCGAAAGCGGAGTTACGAGCAGACCTTCGACTGGAGTACATCGATTGTCTACAGTACCCAGTAAAGTAGGATTAGCGTTATGAGAAACAAACAATCACAAATGTCCACGACTACGAATGGTGCAACAACCCTTATTTCAGCGGGTACAACCGTGACCGGAGATATTGCTTTTTCAGGCAACTTGGATGTTGAAGGCCGCGTTGTCGGTTCGATCAGCGCTGAGCCTGGAGCGTCTGCGTTGTTGCGGGTCGTAGCAGGTGGCTCTGTCGAGGGCGAGATTCGTGTGCCATCGGCGTCAATCAGTGGATCAGTCAAGGGCAACATTTACAGTGCAGATAACCTGGAGTTGACCAAGGGTGCCGTTGTTACAGGTGATGTTTTCTACAATCTGATAGAGATGTCGATGGGGAGCAAAATTGATGGCAACCTGAAGCACTCGACCGTCTCCGCAAAAGTAGAACAGATTTCATCAGCCAGTCCTGTTGTTTCAGCGGACAAACCTTAACCCCGGAGTTCTCGATGACTGTAGTCGCCGGCTTTGATCCCACCGAAATCCGTCTTTCTGACAATGCGGTTAGCAAGCTTCAGCATTTGATTGAAGATGAAGACAATCCGTCTTTGCGTTTCCGTGTCTATATCACTGGGGGCGGCTGCTCTGGGTTTCAATACGGTTTCACCTTTGACGAAAACATGGCTGAAGATGATTGGATCATCGAGCGAGAAGGCGTTGCGGCACTCATCGATGCGATGAGTTACCAGTACCTGATGGGTTCAGAGATCGACTACGTCGAGGGCCTCGAGGGCTCGAAATTCGTGGTCAACAACCCGAATGCAACAACGACTTGCGGCTGCGGCGCCTCGTTTTCCATCTAAATTAACGGCCATTCGCTGGTCTCTAATCGTCTTAGTCAGTCCGCGGATAAATAGCGCCAAGTACACGCTCCGAACGTGCCCCGGTAACCGCTGGCACATTCCCTACACTGCGATCTATGCACTGCTTTGCTAGCCAGGCAAAGGCAGTGGCCTCCATAAAATCGGCGTCGATACCCAGAGCACTGGTATCAGCGATATCAATGGGTGCGATAAGGGATCGCAAGCGCTCGGTGAGGAGGTTGTTGTGCCGGCCACCGCCACAAAGATAAACGCGCTCGCACCCTGACGCTATGATGGCCTCCGCAGCTGATCGTGCGGTGAGTTCTACCAGTGTGCGTTGAGTGTTGGCGGGTGCTATCCCTTCGATGTCTAAGTTATCAAGCCACGCAAGGTTAAAATAATCCTGCCCCGTGCTTTTAGGTGCTGATCGACTGAAGTAGGGGTCTGCGAGCATACGCTGGAGTAATCCCTCATTAACGTAGCCCTCGCTCGCCCAAGCGCCGCTCGCGTCGAACGCCTGTTGTTGGTGTTTGCGAATGAAGGCGTCGGATAAGGTGTTTCCCGGGCCTGTATCGAACCCCGTTACCTTTCCTGGCGAAATGACACTGATATTGGCGATGCCACCCACATTTAAAAATGCCGTGGTTTGAGCGTGATCAATCAGTGTCCGGTGAAACGCTGGTACGAGCGGTGCGCCCTGACCACCCGCTGCAATATCGCGGCGCCGGAAGTCGCCAACAACGGTAATGCCTGTGAGCTCTGCCAGACGATGATTGTCACCAATCTGCAGGCTGAAGGGATGGTGACCACTGGGTGCGTGACGTAATGTTTGGCCGTGATTGCCGATCGCTTCGACGTCAGATGCCGACACACCGGCCTTCACAAGTAGGCTTTCTACCGCTGAAGCGTATAGAAGTGAGAGTTCTACATCCTGCTCGCAGACCTCTTGAATCGTTGTATCCGCATCGGTTTGCGCGGCGATGATCCGCGTTTTGAGATTTGTTGGTAGTGTTAGGGAGTGAGTACAAATGAGTTGCGTCTTTTCATCGGGGTGAAATGCAACGAGAGCGGCGTCAACTGCGTCCACACTGGTGCCCGACATCAACCCAATAAAGTGACGAAACTGGGTCACTCTGCCCCCGTAACAGCACCATTCATTTTTAAAGCTGCCAGGCGCTGAACGGGCTGCTGAATCGCCGCTCTGAATAGCTCGAGCTCAGAATCCGGAAGTGATTTGGCTTTCGGTAATATCTTATGCACGGTACGCGGGTTGCGGTGCACGCCGTTAACCAGAAATTCGTAGTGTAAGTGCGGTCCTGTTGCGGCACCTGTAGACCCCACCGTACCAATTACTTGCCCCTGCTTGACGCGATCGCCGCGTTTCACACGCTTCTTATTCAAGTGCAAATAATGTGTTTTGAAACCCTCACCATGTTGAATGAATACGTAGTTCCCATTGGGGCGTGTATAACCCGCTTCAACAACACGGCCGTCCCCCGCCGCATAAACTGGCGTGCCCCTAGGGGCTGCGTAGTCTGTTCCGCGGTGAGGCCGTTTTGTCTTGTAAATCGGATGCAAGCGATTGGGATTGAAGCTCGAACTGACTCGCGTAAAGTCGAGAGGGGCCTTAAGAAACGCTTTGCGCATGCTGACACCATCAGCGTCAAAGTAGCCTGTATCGCCCGAGCTATCGGTGTAACGGTAGGCTTCGACGAGCCGACCGTTGTTATTGAACGAAGCAGCAAGAATATCGCCGTCAGAAAACTTCTCGTTATCTAGGAAGTTTTCCTCGAACAAAATAATAATTTCGTCACCCTGGCGAGGGTCCAGTGCGAAGTCGATAACCCCGCCCAAGATGGCGGCCAGCTCCATAATGATGCCGCCTGATAACCCTTCTCGATCGCCCGCAAGAAAGAGGGAGCTGTCGATAGTGAGAGCCACTGACCGTTCCCGCGTCTGTGTTTCTCGCATGATAATCTCGGAAACAAACTGGCCTTCGCTTTTTGAGTAGACCGTTTGCTTGAGGCGTGACTCGATGTGTCTTACCGCCATCAATGCGTTGTTCTCGTCCGCGGCAAAACCGATGAGTTGTCCAGGGAAGATTTTCCTTAACTCACGCCCCGTTGCGCTTGATGTCACTTCGTAAACGTCGCGATCCGAAAAGCCAGCGCGGCTGAAGATAAGGCTCAAGTTGTCGCCGTTCCTCACCGTCACATCGTTCCAGTTAATTGCGGGTTCATGTGGCTCCAACACCTGACCTTCTGTCACCGCATCCCATGCCACCTGCGTCGTGGCATAAACGAGAGGATCCGCCGCCGGCAACGTGTCGCCATCAGACGCGCTGTCGAATACGCCCATGAAAAGCTGTGATAGCAACACCAAGACGAGTAGACTCACGCCACCCCACAGGAGCCGCTCGCGATCTAGCGCTAGGGTCATGTTGTCTTGGCGACGCGTGGCGCCTTTGGGTTTACGTTGCAAGGTTATTCCAGTTCCCGCCCTGGTTGATGGGCTATTCATTGCCCTGCATCATAACCGACAATGGTGCGGACATTAATGACTAGATAAGCGGACTGATGGCCAGACCGCAGTTTTTAATCAGTCGCCTTGGTGAGGCGCTCGAAAAAAGAAGAAGGTGAAGTAATGGGTCTTTTTCAGGATCTGAAATCGCGAGGCTTAGTGTTTCAGACCACAGGTGATGACACATTTGAGGCGTGGTTAGACGAAAAGCCACGCACCCTGTATTGCGGGTTTGATCCTACTGCTGACAGCTTGCATATTGGTTCTCTGGTTCCGTTGCTCACACTGAAGCGCTTTCAGTTGGCAGGCCATAGCCCCATTGCACTAGTTGGAGGAGCAACAGGCTTAATTGGCGATCCTAGCTTTAAGGCCCAGGAGCGATCCTTAAATACCCCCGACGTAGTGGCTGGCTGGGTCGAACGCCTGCGTGAACAAATGTCCCAATTCCTGTCGTTCGATGGTGAGGCTGCCGCTGTCATGGCGAACAACCTCGACTGGACGGCCGATGTCGATGTACTGACGTTTCTACGCGACGTCGGCAAACATTTTTCCGTGAATACGATGATCGCTAAGGAATCTGTGAAGCAACGCATTGAACGCAAGGGAGCGGGAATCAGCTTCACTGAATTTACCTACATGATTTTGCAGTCATTCGATTTTGCTGAGCTCAACAAACGCTACGGCTGCGAGCTGCAAATTGGTGGCTCAGATCAGTGGGGCAATATAACCGGAGGGATCGATCTCACCCGGAGAATGAACGGTGCATCGG
>NZIH01000039.1 GCA_002691565.1 Halieaceae bacterium | reverse complement strand
ACGCTCGACAATCTAGATCGATTGACCGACCTCCGAGAAGAGCTAGAACGAAACCTCACGCATTTGAAGCGGCAGGCGCAGGCAGCCGAGCGTTACGCTGAATACAAGGCCGAGGAACGAGAGCTTAAAGGTCAGCTGTTAGCGCTTCAAAGACGGGTCCAGTCGGGTGTTGCGTCGCGGGCTCAAAAGGAAATTGATGACTTTGGGACGGAACGGGAGCGCCACCAGGCGCAGGTGTCTTCCTGTGTTTCCGAAATCGAATCTCTCCGTCAGCAGATAACCAATGCCAATGCGGACGCGAGTGAGCTGCAGGGAAGCTTTTACTCGCTTGGTAGTGAGGTCAGTCGAATCGAGCAGGCCATGAACTTTGCTAAGCAGCGTCGCGAGACTTTAGCTCGTGATCTCGAGCAGACTCTGGAGGGCAAGCAACGAGAACTGGGATTGGTAGATTCAGACAGTCAGCGCCTCACAGAACTTGCCGAAGCGCTGGCTTCGATTGAACCAACCTTGGCTCGCGAACGTGAAGAGGTAGATCGAGTTGACCAGGCCCTCGCTAACGCAGAGAAGATCGCGGCGACAGCTGATGGCGACTGGGAGCATTTTACCCAACGCGCGGCGGTGCCCAAGCAGCAAGTGGAAGTGCAGCAGGGACGTCAGGGCAATGCGGAAAGGAACTTAACCGCCCTTAACGATCGTCTCGGCCGAATTAAAGCGGAACTGGCTGGACTGGGTGAGTCTGTTGATGAGACAGATCTGGATGCTATTAGCAGTGATTTGGCTGATGCGTCGCAGGTGGTAGACACTCGGAAGGCTGCCTTGGAATCGTTCAAAGCGGCTCTTCAGTCCTCTAGATCGGAACTCGATGCGCTGAGGCAGAAGCAAGATGAGCTTCGACGGGAGATACAAGCCTTAACCGGGCAGCGAGCATCGCTCGAAGCGCTGCAGTCTGACGCGCAGGCGCGCTCCTCAGCCGACTTTGTTACGGAATGGCTGGGTAAACACGGGATAGGACATACGTCACCCTTGGTCGAAGCTATTGTCGTTGACGATGGATTCGAAGCAGCGGCTGACGTGGTATTGGGCGACTGGTTAGTCGCGCTACAAGCGGAACTGGCGTCCTTGACTTCGAATACTGATGCGCCGCCAGCGGGACTGACCTTGGTTGATGCTGAGCCTGGCGAAAAATCGGCCGACCCCAAGCTGCTTTCTCATTACGTGCAATTACCTCTGGGGCTCGAGCATCTCTTGTCTGGTGTGTATATCGCAGAGGATTGGCAGTCTGCTTTGGATGCGCGGGCCGGTCTTTCGGCGAATGAGTCGATCATCTCCAAGGACGGGCTTTGGGTCGCGAAGCATTGGATGCGCTCTCGAACCGAAGCAGATGCGGAAGAGGGGATTATCGCTCGGCAAGCCCAGCTCAATGGCGTGACTGAAGCCTTTGATGCCGCCTCGTCTGCTCTTGCGGAGACCGACGGGCGTATCGAGGAGTTTAGAGAAAAGCGAACAGAAACTGAGCGTGCGATCGATGCTGAGCAAGAGGCGTTACAGGCCGCACAGCAGACCATGAGCCGCCTCGATACGCAGCGACGAGCACTCATGGCTGAGCGAGAGCAACGACAGCATCGTGAGGCGCAGTTGCGCCAGGATCTGGCCGATGCCGAAGTGCGCTCGGCTGAAGAGCAGTCAGTTATCGATGAAGCAAAACAGATGCTGAACCGTGCTCAGCACCAGGTGGAGTCCGATGAGGGTGTGCGGGATGAGCTGGAAACAGCAAGAACACAGGCGAGAGAGCAAGTACGGCAGTGTCGGCAGGAAAAACAGCAGGCAGATGTCGCACTCAATCGAAGCGAAGTCAGGCACCGAGAGTTATTAACCCAGCGCGAGGCGCTCTCGCGATCAATTGAGCGCGCGCGTGAGCAGGTCACAAGTTACGAGGAGAGAGAAGCCTCCATCCGAGGTGAACTGCCGACGGAAGAGAATCCTGATCTCGGTGCGCAGCAGGAGTTAAGTGAGTTGCTCGAACGTCGACTGGCGGTCGAGTCACAGTTAACGCTTGCGAGGCAAGGTTTATCAGAGCTCGAGTCCGCCCTTCGCGATAAAGAGCAAGCTCGAATGGAAGCCGAGCAGGCGGTTGCCGCTGTGCAGTCCCGCAGTGAGGGCGCCCGTCTTAAATTGGCAGAGACTGGCGTTCGCGTGGAGCAAATTGACGCGGGACTAATGGAATTGGATCTCGCTCTTGAGGCCGTCGAGCAGAGCTTACCCGAGGATGCTGATGAAAGTGAGTGGCAAGTGCGCGTTGAGCGGATTGGCGCGAGAATCCAGCGTTTGGGTCCCATCAACCTCGCGGCGATTGATGAGACGTCTCGTGCTGAAGAGCGCAAGGAGTATCTGGACGCGCAAGATGACGATCTGAGAACCGCGCTCGAGACGCTGCAGAATGCAATCAAGAAGATCGACAAAGAGACACGTAGTCGATTCAAAGATACATTTGATACCGTTAATGCTGGATTTGCCGAGTTATTCCCCAAAGTGTTTGGTGGTGGGACGGCGTGCCTAGAGATGACAGGGGACGACTTGCTGGATACGGGTGTCNCTATCATGGCGAGGCCGCCCGGCAAGAAAAATAGCACCATCCACCTCTTGTCGGGGGGTGAGAAGGCGATGACGGCAATCGCCCTGGTATTCTCTATATTTCAGCTCAACCCGGCCCCGTTTTGTATGCTCGATGAGGTCGACGCGCCACTTGATGATGCGAATGTCGGACGATACGCGCGTCTCGTTTCCGAGATGTCAAAAAGAGTNCAGTTTGTCTTTATCACACATAATAAAATCACCATGGAAGCGGCNGAGCAGCTGATGGGCGTTACCATGCACGAGCCAGGCGTCTCGAGGTTGGTTACGGTCGATATTGAGGAAGCAGCGAGGCTGGCAGCAAGTTAGGGGAATTGGCGATGCCTGACGTTTTTCAAACGTTAACCACCGAAACCATGATTGCCGTACTACTGATATTGGCGTTGGTGGTGGCACTTGTGGTTAATGCGCGTCGAAAGCGGCGTTCNGACATCAAAATGAATGCACGGGTTGTTCGTGATGATACCCCGGCGCCAGACCCTCATGATCGAACATCGAGAGAGCTACCCCATGGCGGGGCAAGAGTCGTCGGTCGGCAGGAGCCTACGTTTGGCGAGTTTTTTTCCGAGCCAGATCCGGGTGAGACTACCGGTGACTCNGTAGAGCATNCATNGGCGGCATCNCCTCGAATGGATGATGAAGACTTNANTGATGCGGACCTTGNCGNGGAGACNNTTACCTCTGCCGATATAGCNCAGCGTCANGAGGATGAAGTAGCCGATACACCCATCGATCCCGGGACNATGGACTGGCTTGATGAAATAGAGGTGGTCCCAACGAGCCAAGGACAATCCGCGCGACTGCCGCGACAGGAAGACACCACGGTTTACTCACTCAATGTGATTGCACGCGCNGATCAGGGCTTTGCAGGNGATGACGTACTTCGTGTACTTCTTGGCTGTGGGTTGCGGTTTGGCGATATGGATTTCTTCCACCTCAGCGAGGCTCAGGGCGGTACCGCCACCATACAGTTCAGCGTTGCGAATATGATGCAGCCTGGGGTCTTCGATCTTGAGAATATGGACGAGTTGTCCACCCAGGGTCTGATGTTCTTCCTNACACTTCCCGGTCCCCATGACATGGCGAAAGCATTTGACCAAATGCTGGAAACGGCCCATACGGTTGCCCACAGTCTGGGAGGCGACGTGTACGACGAAACTCGCAGCGTCATGACCAAGCAGCATGTTGATTCTCTTCGACAATCGATTCGCGAGTACGAAAATAAGTGGCGCGCTGAGAACTCGNAATGANNTCGGCCGAGCGCGAGATTAACGAGNTGANAGATCGCCTCGATCGNTGGTCTTTGGCNTACCACAGAGATGANAGCCCCNNAGCCAGCGATGCTGAGTACGATCGTGAGATACGACGACTTCGTGANCTNGAGGTNGCTAATCCGCATTTGATCTCGCCTGCATCNCCCACACAGCGAGTNGGGGATAAACCGCTGGATCAGTTCACCAGCNTCCGACATAAATTACCGATGTTGAGCCTGGATAATGCCTTTAGCGGCGGTGACCTTGAGGCGTTNCAGGAGCGCAACGCCAATAAGCTTGGATTGAGTACTCTGACGTTTTGTTGCGAACCTAAACTCGATGGCGTGGCCATGAGTCTGCTGTATGAAGACGGCATTCTTGTCAGGGCAGCCACCCGCGGTGATGGCACCACCGGTGAGGATATTACCCATAACGCGCGAACAATGGAGACAGTACCCCTGCGGCTGCAAGGTAACGACTACCCGTCGATGCTGGAGGTGCGAGGCGAAGTTGTCATCCCCAGAGCAGCNTTTCAGCGCATGAATGANAATCAAGCNAGGGTGGGNGAGTCTGTGTTTCAGAACCCTCGAAANGCAGCGGCAGGCAGTTTACGNCAGCTCGATCCGAGNATTACTGCAACTCGCCCATTGGTATTCATGGCGTACTCCGTCGGCTATGTTGAAGGCGGAAGCTTACCTAAGTCACACAGCGAAACGCTGAGCTATTTGAATCAGATTGGNTTCAAAACATCTAGCCTGACCGAGGTGGTTGAGGGCTGGGAGGCNGCGGAGGCTTTCGTGGCCCGTATTCTTGCGNAGCGCGATCAGATAGAAGTCGATATTGATGGTGTTGTCATCAAGGTTAACGACTTTGAACAGCAGTCAGCACTTGGTTTCGTGGCTCGCGCGCCGCGTTGGGCCATTGCGAGAAAGTTTCCAGCTCAGGAGGAGGTGACCACACTCTTGGGTGTGGACTTTCAGGTAGGCAGAACCGGNGCAATTACGCCGGTTGCAAGGCTGCAGCCNGTCTTTGTTGGGGGGGTGACGGTCAGTAATGCCACGCTTCACAATGCAGATGAAATAGCGAGACTTGATGTCCGTATAGGCGANCAAGTCATTGTCCGCAGAGCGGGTGACGTGATACCTCAAATNGTTAAAGCTCTCGATGATCGNAGAACGGGTGAGTTAACCAAGGTGGTGTTCCCCGACGTATGCCCGGACTGCAATGCCACCCTTACACGAGATCTCGACGAGGCTGCCATCCGGTGCGAAAACGCGCTTGCGTGCCCAGCACAACAAAAGGCGGCGCTTGAGNATTTTGTCTCCCGCAAAGCCATGGATATCGATGGTGTTGGTGAAAAGTTACTGCATCAGTTATTTGATCAAGGTCTCGTGTCTGATATTGCGGATTTATATGGCTTAACGGTAGANCAGCTCGCTGCTCTCGATCGGATGGGGCACAAATCAGCAGTGAAGGCGATTGAAGCCATTGAGGGAAGTAAGACGACAGACTTACCGCGATTCCTATACGCGNTGGGNATTCGGGAGGTNGGTGAGGCCACGGCTCGTTCACTCGCNAATCACTTCATTGATCTGGAACTGATCATGGCAGCNTCTTCAGAGTCGTTAGAGCAGGTNAATGATGTTGGCCCGGTGGTCNCNTCCCACATCCATCGGTTCTTTGCTAATGAAACGAACAGAGAGTTGGTGGCCCGCCTGATAGATGCCGGCATCGCTTGGTCAGGACCTGAAGAGCGGTCAGCAGTTAGGGCGCTGTTGACGGGACAGACATGGGTGGTGACGGGGAAGCTAGAGGCGATGTCGCGTGATGAGGCTGGCGCTTCGATCCGTCGGCTTGGCGGTCAGACAGCCGGTTCTGTGAGCAAGAAAACCGACGTGTTGTTGGCGGGGCCAGGCGCAGGCTCCAAATTGAGTAAAGCGGAATCGCTGGGCGTAAAGGTNATCGATGAGAATGAATTTATNCGCATCCTGGAGGAGGCGGAGCTATGAGTTTAGTCAGAAGAGTCGCCCTGGTAGTCAGCCTGATAGTCNTGGTCGGCGGCTGCACCACGTCGCCCCCTGATAAGTTGGATAACATTTGCGATATTTTCCGTGAAAAGGAGAGTTGGTACGGGGATGCGAAAGACGCGCGAGCGCGTTGGGGTGCNCCTATTTCAATCATGATGGCTTTCATGCATCAGGAGTCACGNTTTGTTGCCGGCGCTAAACCGCCNAGAACGAAAATCTGGGGCATTATTCCGGGGCCTCGAGCGAGTGATGCATACGGTTACTCTCAGGCCAAGAACGACACCTGGGATTGGTATAAACGGAAATCGGGAAACCACGGCGCTGATCGCGACAAATTTGAGGACGCCATTGATTTCGTTGGTTGGTACAACCACACCACGNATCAGATCAACGGTATTGCTAAAGACGATGCGTTTCGACTNTACCTCAACTACCACGAGGGACATGGTGGCTACAAACGCGGGACCTACCGTTCGAAACCNTGGCTGGTTGAGGTGGCGAAGAAAGTCGATCGGCGNGCATCAATGTATAGCCGACAGCTTGCNTCGTGTCAGGACGAATTCAAGAAGAAGGGATGGCTAGATTGGTTTTAATCGNCGTCACTTTNCTGTCACATTNATGTCATTAAATTTTATTGTCATTTGGGTGTCATAAAGNAGTGATGAAGCGGAAGGTGTTTCTAGATGGTGTCGAAAAAAGTACTGATTGTTGATGACGAATTCTCGATTCGAGATATGTTGCGGATGGCGCTTGAAATAGCCGACTTTGAGTGTCTCGAAGCGGAGAATATTCAGGATGCACATCGTCTTATCGTGGATGAGCGCCCAGCCATCGTCTTGCTCGATTGGATGCTACCGGGAGGCAGTGGTCTCGAACTGTTGCGCCGGCTTAAACGCAACGACACCACGGCTGAGATACCGGTGATCATGCTAACAGCGAAGGTGGCCGAGGATAATGTTATTCAAGGCCTCGACGCGGGTGCGGACGACTACGTCACCAAGCCCTTTGCGCCACGTGAGCTGATCGCCCGGATTAAAGCTTTGCTGCGCAGAAGCGTAGGGGGTGAACAGCGCGACCGTCTGGAAGTGGGCGAACTGGTACTCGATGTCGATAGCCGTCGTATTTTTGTTGCGAATGCACCGATTGAGATGGGCCCGACCGAGTTTAACTTGCTTCAATTCTTTATGTCTCATCCCGAGCGCGCGTATACGCGAAATCAGTTACTTGATCACGTTTGGGGCGCTAATGTGTACGTTGAAGAGCGCACCGTCGATGTGCATATCAGACGCCTGAGAAAGGCGCTAGAGGGCGGCATTCAGGATTACAGCGACCTCATTCAAACCGTGAGAGGCACAGGCTACCGATTCTCGGCCAAGGGTGTGGTCTCCGAGTGACCTTTCTTAATCATTGGTGGCGAGCGCTTGTTGGTATTGTCGCTGTTCTTGGTATTGGGTCAGCTTCAGGCTTGTATGTCGGTAAACCCGCAACCGGCCTAGGCTTATCAATGGCGGTCGTGCTTCTCTATTGGAGCTTCCAAATGTTCCAAGTTGAGCGATGGTTATCAAACGTTTCCGATGAGACCCCACAGGCCGCGGGTGTCTGGGGCCTGTTGTTCGACTACATTCACCGTCTGCGACGTCAGAGCGAGGAAGCCCAGGGTCGTCTCGAATCTTCACTGCATTACCTGCAGGATTCACTTAAATCGATGCGTGACGCCGCGATTATTACGGACCCGTGGGGCAATATCGCCTGGATGAATGATTCTGCGGGGAGTTTGCTGGGGATTCGTCTGGATAGAGATGAGGGCACACCCCTTGTTAGCAAGATGCGTCTCCGCAATTTTTCCGACTATTTGGCCGTTGGCGACTATCAAGTGCCTTTGCGTATTCCTCCTTCGAGTGACCAGAAGCGATGCCTGCAGGTGGAGGTATCTACGTTTGGCGGTGGCGATAAGCTGATTTTCATCAAAGACATCACCGAGCAGTACAAGCTTGAAATGATGCGTCGTGATTTTGTTGGCAATGTATCCCATGAGCTACGAACGCCCCTAACGGTGCTCAAGGGCTATGTCGAAAACCTCCAGTCGCTGGATTCGGATCTCGTGTCAAAGATTCAGCGTCCACTGATGCAAATGGACATGCAGGTGGTTCGCATGGAGGTGCTTCTTAAGGATCTGTTATGGCTGTCCCGAATTGAGACCATTGAGGGCGCCGACAAAACACTCCCTATTGACATGACGGAACTGGTGACTGAGATCATTGAGGATCTCAGGGCGGCGTATCCGGAGCGCAAAATCGATACGTATCTAGAGCACGACGATGTCATTCTCGGCGATGCAACCGAGCTTCACAGTGCCGTGAGTAATTTGGTGGTGAATGCACTGAAGTACAGTGGTNATGACGACCTGGTTACGGTCGAGTGGAAGCTCGATTCGGGCTATCCAACCCTGACCGTAAGAGATGAGGGGGAGGGGATTAAGCCACAGCATATACCGCGGCTCACCGAGCGTTTCTACCGCGTCGATAAAAGTCGAAGCCAGGCTACTGGAGGAACAGGGCTCGGTTTGGCGATTGTTAAGCACGTGGCTGTTAGTCACAACGCAGAGCTACTGATCGATAGTGAGTATGGTCAGGGGTCGGTATTTTCAATGGTGTTCAAGCCCCACCAAACCGAGACTCAAGCGTTCACGCACTAGACAAGCATCGCTCGTGAAGTCGAGACACCTCCAATAGTCCAGCTAACCGGCTGTTCGAAGATGTGGTGGCATACCTCACCCTTTAGTGATTCATGTTTTAAGGCAGCCTCCGCGCTGCCGAATGTCTTGGGTGAATGATGGTTAATGGGCTTTGGCCAATGTGCCGAGCACTTTTTAGATATACTTGCGGCGCGACGGCCCTCACTGATTGCTAATATCGATGGGTGACGGCCATACACTACTGTTTTCTATCGGGGTCATACATGCACCGCCTCTGGTCAGACACGCTACAGAGTCTTTCGCCATACACGCCAGGTGAACAAGCGCAGAACAGTGATGTCATTAAGTTAAATACCAATGAACACGCGCTGCCACCNTCTGCAAAGGCAGTGACAGCTGGTCAGCAATTAGATGTTGAACGTTTGCGACGGTATCCGGATCCAACGTCGAGGCTTCTGTCAGAGGCGATTGCAAAGGCGAACAANGTGTCCCCGGATCAGGTCTTGGTGACTAATGGCTCGGATGAGGTGTTAGCTTTCGCGTGGACTGCGTTTCTGTCCGACGCCGATAGAGTCCCCGCTGTGCCTGCCATGACCTATACGTTCTATCCGGTCTGGGCCAAGTTGCTCGGGCAGGGGCTGAAAAAAATACCGATGCAAGCCGACCTATCGATTGATATTGATGCATTGGGGGCTTGGAATGGTCCTGTGGTTTTTCCCAATCCAAATGCACCAACCGGTGTGAGCGTGCCACTAAAGGCGATCGAGGCTTTGGTCTGTCGCGACCCCAATCGACTGGTATTGATCGATGAGGCCTACTTTGGTTTCGGTGCCACGTCTGCCGTCACGTTGATCAATGAATACGACAATGTGCTGATCACCCGAAGTTTTTCGAAGAGCCATGCGCTCGCGGGCTTACGTGTTGGTTATGGCCTCGCCCACGCCTCACTTATTGAGGGGTTGCGAAGGGTGAAGGACTCTTTCAATTCGTACCCCGTCGACGCTTATGCGCAATGTGTCGCGACAGCAGCGGTGTCGGACTCAGACTGGTTTGATGAAGCTTCCGCTACGGTCAAACAAAATAGGGCTGAGCTTACAGAGGGGCTTGAGCGACTGGGTTTTACAGTGTTGCCGTCAGACGCTAATTTCGTTCTTGCGTCACACCCACGCCATACGGGTATAGATTTGACTGCGCACTTGAAGACTCAACATATCCTCGTTCGCAGTTGGTCTAGTCAAGATTTGCTTCCGTGGGTTCGTATTACGGTTGGTACGAAGGATCAGCAGGCGCACCTATTGCGCGCGCTTGCTGATTATTTGGGTAGCTAGATACGTTTCAGTACGATGGACCCAATGCTGTAGCCGGCGCCGAACGAGGAAAGCACACCTAGATCGCCGGGCTCGAAGTCCTCGTTGTATTTCTTGAAGGCAATCACTGAACCCGCCGACGACGTGTTGGCATACTCGTCCAGAATGGTCGGTGACTCTTCCTCGGTCGGCTCACGACCAAGAACCTTCTTCGCAATCAACTCGTTCATGTTCCTGTTGGCCTGATGGAGCCATATACGCTTGAGTGAGTTGGGGTCGATTTCCATCTTCGCAAGCTGGGTTGTAATCTGTTCGGCTACCGCAGGGCAAACCTCGCGGAATACTTTGCGACCCTCTTGCACAAACAGCTTATCAACCTGCCCGACCCCTTCCTCTGTTGCTCGGTTAAGGAAACCAAAATTGTTACGAATGTTGTTGGAGAAAATGGTTTGAAGCTTAGTATCCAAAATTTCAAACGCATGCTCTGACCGGCTAGTCTCAGCTGACTCAATCACGACAGCTGTCGCTACATCGCCAAAGATAAAGTGAGCGTCACGGTCACGGAAGTTTAGGTGCCCGGTACATATTTCAGGGTTGACCATTAAGACACGGCGGGCGTTACCCGACACAACCATGTCATAGGCCTGCTGAATACCAAAGGTGGCTGAGGAGCAGGCAACGTTCATATCGAAGGCAAAGCCTTTGATACCTAATTCCGCTTGTACTTCGATCGCCATGGCGGGGTAGGCACGCTCCATGTTCGATGCAGCGACGAGAACAGCGTCGATGTCCTCGGCAGTCACGTTCGCTTGCGCCATGGCTTGTTTTGCTGCTGCGACACCAATCTCGCACATGACCGAGGGTTCATCATTGGAGCGTGGTTCCAGTCGCGGAAACATGCGCATGGGATCGACAATCCCCGCTTTATTCATAACAAAACGCGATTTGATCCCCGAGGCCTTTTCGATGAACTCGACATTGGAGTGTACCTTGGGCTCTAACTCACCCGCGGCAATCGCGTCGGCATGCTCAGCATTGTAATGATCAACCCATGCATTGAAGGATTCGACAAGTTCGTGATTACTCACGCTCTCGGGCGGGGTAAAGAGCCCTGCTCCTGAGATAACAACTCGTGAATTACCCGCTTTCATTACCGATTCTCAACCGAGACAAAATCACGGGCTTGATAACCGGTGTAAAGCTGTCGTGGACGTCCAATGCGATAGCTGCCGCCAATCATCTCGTTCCAGTGAGCGACCCAGCCTACGGTGCGACCAACCGCAAAGATCACAGTAAACATGGACGTTGGAATACCAAGTGCCTTTAGGATAATGCCGGAGTAGAAGTCGACGTTGGGATATAGCTTTTTCTCGATGAAGTACGGGTCACTCAAGGCAATTTCCTCGAGTCGCTTCGCGATTTCAAGATTCTCGTCCTGAATACCCAGTTCNGCTAATACCTCGTCGGCAGCCTGCTTCATGACCTTCGCCCGCGGGTCAAAGTTCTTGTAGACGCGGTGACCAAAGCCCATNAGGCGGAACGGGTCATTCTTGTCCTTCGCACGCGCTACGAATTCGTCGATCCTTGAGACGTCACCGATTTCGTCGAGCATTTTCACGACCGCCTCGTTGGCACCGCCATGCGAAGGCCCCCAAAGCGCTGCGATGCCTGCCGCAATGCAGGCGAAGGGGTTCGCTTGCGAGGAGCTTGCTAGTCTGACGGTTGATGTTGATGCATTTTGCTCGTGATCAGCGTGCAGGAGGAAAATGCGATCCATGGCGCGTGCAAGCGTCGGTGAAATAACACTTGGCTCACACGGGTTGCCAAACATCATATGAAGGAAGTTTGCCGAGTAATCCAAGTCGTTGCGTGGATACATAAAAGGCTGACCGATTGAAAACTTGTAGCTCATGGCTGCAATCGTGGGCATCTTAGCAATGAGTCGGAATGCCGCTACCTCCCGGTGGTGGGGGTCAGAGATATCAGTGGAGTCGTGATAGAACGCTGACAGAGCGCCCACCACACCGCACATGATAGCCATGGGGTGTGCGTCCCGACGGAATCCGTTAAAGAAGGTTCTGATTTGCTCATGCACCATCGTGTGGTTTGTCACCATGTCAACAAAGGCTTTTTTCTCATCCGCGCTGGGCAACTCACCGTTCAGAAGTAGATAACAGGTCTCCAGATAATCGGACTGTTCTGCCAGCTGTTCGATGGGGTAGCCGCGGTGTAGCAAGACACCTTTTTCGCCGTCGATGAAAGTGATTTTGGATTCACAGGACGCCGTGGAGGTGAAACCGGGATCGAAGGTGAAGTGGCCTTGAGACGTCAGCTTTGCAACGTCGATAACATCGGGCCCCAGTGAGCCTTCGTAGACAGGTAAGTCGATGTCTAGTGTGCTGTTATCGCTCTGCGGAATGGAAAGCTTTGCTGTCTTGCCTGTCATTACGTGTCCCCCGACCTCGTTTTTGTGGCGCTACTTTAACGGCGCCTTTGCAATGTAGCAATTTTACAGCATTGCGCAGATAAAACACGACAGATGCTCACAGTTTGCGAGATGAATTTGTCAGTGGCGAAGCGACTCCATATACTCACGCCTCAAATTCCGACCACTCGATTGCTCTGGGGGCTAAGAAGTGAAACCACGCGGCAGTAAGGACAACCGTCCTGTCAATCTTGAGTTAACGACCATCTCGTTTCCGATCACGGCATTAGCGTCGATATCGCATCGGGTGACGGGCGTTTTGCTATTCGTCTCCAGCCTGTTTCTGGTTTGGGCCCTAGATCAGAGCCTTGCGTCGCAGGAGAGCTTTGATGCCCTGACCGCACTAATGAGTTCGGCGTTGGTCAGGTTCGTGACGTGGGCCTTCCTTGCTGCGCTGAGCTATCACGCTCTCGCTGGGATTAGACACCTCATTATGGACATGGGGGTGGGAGAGGATCTTAAAGGTGGCGCGATGAGTGCTCGTATTTTATTTGTCCTAGCAGCCATCGCTGCCGTCATATGGGGGATCATGTTGTGGTAACTCAGGTCACTAGCTTTAGTCGTAACGGTTTATCCGACTGGCTGATACAACGAGTGAGTTCGCTCATTCTTCTTGCATATTTTTTGTTCATTGGCGTCCAGATAGCTAATGGGATTGACTACACTGCGTGGCGCGAGCTTCACGACTCGACGGCGATGAAGGTGTTTACGCTACTCGCTATTGGGGCTTACGTGTCCCATGCGTGGATTGGCTTGTGGACGGTGTTTACGGACTACCTGACCGAATACATGCTCGGGCCTATAGGTAATGTGGTTCGCCCCGTATTGCAGATCGCAGTCGTACTGACGCTGGTGGTCTACGCAATCTGGGTAATACAAGTAATTTGGGGTTAATCCTCGCGGTTGCGAGGAACGCTTGGGAGAAGCAAAGGGATGAGAACGATCTCGTTTGATGGAGTCATTGTCGGTGGCGGTGGTGCAGGCATGCGTGCTGCACTGCAATTGGCTCAATCAGGGTACAAAACGGCCGTTATATCGAAAGTCTTTCCAACTCGATCACACACGGTAAGTGCGCAGGGTGGCATCACATGCGCAATTGCAAGCGACGACCCACAGGATGACTGGCGCTGGCATATGTACGACACCGTTAAGGGCAGTGATTACATCGGCGATCAGGATGCCATTGAGTACATGTGCTCCGTGGGTCCCGAGGCGATTTTCGAGCTTGAGCACATGGGTTTGCCTTTCTCCCGAACGGAAGAGGGACGCATCTACCAGCGACCCTTTGGTGGTCAGTCTAAAAACTTTGGTGAGGGTGGTCAGGCATCGCGCACTTGCGCGGCAGCAGACCGAACCGGCCACGCACTGCTGCACACGCTGTATCAGAACAACGTTAAAAACGAGACTGTCTTCTTTAACGAATGGTTCGCCACAGATCTGGTTAAGAATCAGGATGGCGCGGTCGTTGGCGTCATTGCTATTTGCATTGAGACGGGCGAGACCGTGTATGTAAAGTCAAAAGCGACGGTTTTCGCTACTGGCGGGGCTGGTCGTATTTATGCCTCTACTACCAACGCGCACATCAATACCGGTGATGGCGTTGGCATGGCCTTGAGAGCAGGAGTACCTGTTCAGGACATGGAAATGTGGCAGTTTCATCCAACCGGCATTTATGGCGCAGGTACCTTGGTGACAGAGGGTTGTCGAGGTGAGGGTGGTTATCTGGTTAACGCCGATGGTGAGCGTTTCATGGAGCGCTACGCACCCAACGCTAAGGACTTGGCAGGGCGAGATGTCGTTGCACGTTCAATGATTCTTGAAATTCTGGAAGGCCGCGGTTGTGGTCCTGACGGTGACCACGTGAAGTTGAAGCTCGACCACCTCGGCGAGGAGGTTTTAGAGTCTCGATTACCCGGCATCTGTGAGTTGTCTCGCACGTTTGCGCACGTTGATCCCGTGAAAGAACCCATTCCGGTGGTGCCGACGTGCCACTACATGATGGGAGGCATCCCAACTAACATTCATGGGCAGGCGCTCACGGTTGATGCGGCCGGAAACGATACGGTGATTCCGGGCTTATACGCCTGTGGCGAAGTCGCTTGCGTCTCTGTTCACGGCGCAAACCGCCTGGGAGGCAATTCACTGCTCGATCTGGTTGTCTTCGGTCGCGCGTCCGGCTTGTTTATTGAGGATGCGTTACGTCAGGGTATTGAGATGCGTGAGGCCTCGGTTACCGATATTGAGTCAGCTAATCAGCGACTGGTAGCACTCAATGAACGTAGTGACGGTGAAAATGTGTCTGCGCTGCGCAAGGAGCTTCAGGGCGTCATGCAAAATTACTTTGGCGTGTTCCGCAAGGGCGAGTTCATGCAGGAGGGCATCAAGAAACTGGATGACCTCAAGGCGCGCATCGACAATGTGAAGCTGGAAGACAAAAGCAACGCGTTCAATACCGCTCGCATCGAGTGCCTGGAGTTGCAGAATCTGTTTGAAACGGCTGAAGCGACCGCTATTGTTGCTGAAGCACGCAAGGAGAGCCGCGGGGCGCATGCGAGAGAGGACTTTACCGAGCGAAACGATGACGAGTGGCTGTGCCATTCGATTTACCACCGCGAGGGCCGTTCGGTCAGCAAGCGGTCGGTCAATTTCACCCCGAAAACCGTTGATACTTTCCAACCGAAAGTACGCACCTACTAATCTGCGAGGAGATCAGTGATGTTGCAGGTCAGTGTATACCGTTTTAACCCCGAGACCGATGCGGCTCCGAAGATGCAGGAGTATAAAGTCGAGACGGGTGGTAAGGATTTAATGGTTCTTGATGTACTCGAAATGATCAAGGCAGACTACGACGCCACCGTCACATACCGACGTAGCTGCCGAGAGGGCGTCTGTGGTTCAGACGGTCTTAATATCAATGGGAAGAACGGTCTCGCGTGCATTACCCCGCTATCTGATGCGGTGAAGAACAACAAGNTGGTAATCCGCCCGCTACCCGGGCTACCCGTTGTGCGGGATCTGGTGGTTGATATGAGCCTGTTTTACGCGCAATACGAGAAAATCGAGCCCTACCTTCAGAACAACACGCCTGCGCCGGCGATCGAGCGTTTGCAGTCACCCGAAGACAGAGCCAAGCTGGATGGGTTATATGAATGCATTTTGTGTGCGTGCTGCTCTACGAGTTGCCCGTCATTTTGGTGGAACCCGGACCGTTTCGTGGGCCCCGCTGGGCTGTTACAGGCCTATCGCTTCCTTGCAGACAGTCGTGATCAAGCGACCGACGAGCGTCTCGCCAAGCTCGATGACCCCTTTAGTGTTTTTCGGTGTCACGGTATCCAGAACTGTGTCAATGTCTGCCCGAAAGGCCTTAATCCCACGCGGGCCATTGGTCACATCCGGAACATGCTGCTCAATCGAGCTGCGTGAGGCCTTGGTCAGTTATGTATTACATNACTGAAATTTATATTAGGTAAAATTAACGCCACTTTTGTGGCGTTTTGCCGTTCTAAGGCGGCGTAAAGCGTGGGAAAAACAGTGCTTTAAGAGTAAGATATTCCTCCAACTGCAGTGACACATATCAAACAATAAGTCGCTGCAGATGACTTCGGGGGAAGTATGCATGGCAAAGTCGATAGACCTACCCAGCATGGAGCAGCAGCGAAGTACGTCTCACCTCTCGGGTGGCAATGCCGCCTATGTAGAGGACCTTTACGAGGCGTACTTAAAAGATCCAAATGAAGTGCCACCTGAATGGCGTGATTACTTTGACCGTCTGCCGCGGGTAGAGACCCGTACAGCAAGTCTTAGAGATTTACCTCACTCGGTACTTCGTGCCCAGTTCGCGCGCATCAGTAAGATGCGGGTTAGAACCGAGGCCACGCGAAGCCAGGATTCTCAAGCAACCGAGTACGAACGTAAGCAGGTCCGTGTGGTGCAGATGATCTCTGCTTACCGTCAACGTGGACATCAGAAAGCGACACTCGATCCGCTATCGCTTCATCCGCGCTCGCCAGTTCCAGACTTAGAGCTCGAATTTCACGAATTGTCAGAAGCTGATTTGGATACGGTGTTCCAGGTGGGGAGCCTTTACATCGGCAAAGCTGATGCTTCGCTTGCTGAAATCCGTGCGGCGTTAGAAAAGACCTACTGCAACACCATCGGTGCAGAGTTCATGCATATCGTGAATACAGACGAGCGGCATTGGATCATGAGCCGCATGGAGTCCGTGCGCGGAGCGCCTGCGCTTGATCGAGAAGGTCGAATCTCGATTTTACGTCGCCTGATTAAGGCGGAGGGGCTGGAGAAGTCCCTCGCGTCTAAGTATCCGGGCACTAAGCGTTTTGGCTTGGAAGGCGGTGAAAGCCTGATTCCGATGATGTCCGAGGCGATACAGCGGATTGGTGGCTATGGTGCCAAGGAAGTGGTCATCGGGATGGCTCACCGCGGTCGTCTAAATGTCTTAGTCAATATTTTGGGCAAAAACCCCGGCGAATTGTTTGATGAATTCGAGGGGCGGGCATCCTACTTTGGTTCCGGCGACGTGAAGTACCATCAAGGCTTCTCCTCCAACATCATGACGCCCGGTGGCGAGGTGCATCTTGCATTAGCGTTTAACCCGTCGCACCTGGAAATCGTCTCCCCCGTTGTGGAGGGCTCTGTTCGAGCCCGTCAGGATCGCCGGGAGGATCCGCATGGTGATACGGTCGTCCCGATTGTGATACACGGTGACGCGGCATTTGCGGGCCAAGGTGTGGTCATGGAGACCTTTCAGATGTCCCAGACCCGCGGGTATAAGACCGGCGGCACCTTGCACATTGTGATTAACAACCAGGTGGGCTTTACCACTAGCCGACAGGAAGATGCGCGCTCGACTGAGTACTGTACTGACATCGCCAAGATGGTTCAGGCGCCCATATTCCACGTTAATGGTGACGACCCCGAAGCGGTTGTTTTTGTAACCCAGTTGGCAGTGGACTACCGCAATCAGTTCAAGAAAGACGTTGTGATCGACCTCGTCTGTTACCGACGACGCGGACACAACGAGGCTGACGAGCCCTCCGTAACGCAGCCAATGATGTACGCGACCATCAAACAGCATGCGTCAACGCGCGATTTATACGCGCAGCGTTTGATCAGTGATGATGTGCTGACGGCTGAAGAGGACGCGGCGTTGATGGAGCGGTATCGGGAGTCGCTTGACCGCGGCGAACCGCTGGTAACCCAACTTGTTATGGAGCCCAATTCCAATCTGTTCGTTGATTGGAAACCCTATCTCGGTCACAGCTGGGATATGCCCTGCAATACGTCAATCGATACCGCGCGGTTACGCGAGCTAGCTGAGATCATGGGCACGATTCCGGAGGGATTTGCGCTACAGCGACAGGTCAAAAAGTTGCTCGAGGATCGTGGCAAAATGGCCGCGGGAGCACTCGAGATTAACTGGGGTTTTGCGGAAAATATGGCCTATGCCACCCTGCTGGCCGATGGCTATCCCGTCAGAATGACGGGGCAGGACGTGGGACGAGGCACCTTCTCCCACAGACATGCGGTATTGCATGCCCAGAACAAGCAAGAGGCCTACGTTCCGCTGCAGCATTTATCGGATCAGCAGGCTGAGTTCAATATTTATGACTCCCTGCTATCGGAGGAGGCTGTGCTGGCCTTCGAGTATGGATACGCGACCACGTCGCCAACCGGCTTGGTCATTTGGGAAGCCCAATTTGGTGACTTTGCCAACGGCGCGCAGGTGGTTATCGACCAGTTCATCACCAGTGGCGAGTACAAGTGGGCTCGCTTGTGTGGATTGACCATGCTGTTACCCCACGGTTACGAGGGGCAGGGTCCAGAGCACTCATCTGCGCGNCTCGAGCGCTATTTGCAATTGTCGGCGCAAGAAAATATTCAGGTCTGCGTGCCGAGCACGCCTGCACAGGTGTTCCACATGCTGCGCCGTCAGGCTGTTAGGCCACTCCGTAAACCGCTGATTGTTATGTCGCCGAAGAGTTTGCTTCGGCACAAAAGTGCAGTTTCGACACTCGATGACTTGGCAAACGGTCAATTCCAGCCGGTGATTGATGACCCTCATGTCACCGACAAGGCTGCTGTCACGCGCGTTGTACTGTGTTCGGGCAAGGTTTATTACGACTTGGATGCTGCTCGCGACGACCGTGGTACAGATAACGTTGCCCTTATCCGTGTTGAGCAGCTCTATCCGTTGCCGGACGCACAATTGAGGGAAGTTTTGGGTTCTTTCCCAAGAGAAGCGAGTGTGGTGTGGTGTCAAGAAGAGCCGATGAATCAAGGCGCTTGGTACTCGATCCAGGACTCCATGCGTCGGCTTGTTTCGCTCGCGATGTTTGGTGCAGAGCTGCGCTACGTCGGACGAACCCCGTCGGCGTCTGTCTCGGCGGGCTACACCGCGTTGCACGTGCAAGAACAAGAAGCATTTATTTCGGCAGCTCTGGGGTGAAGAGCTGAATAAGAAGCAGTAAAACGGACGATTATCATGAAAATAGAAATCAAAGCGCCGGCGTTTCCTGAATCAGTAGCTGATGGAGAGGTCTCTCTGTGGCACAAGCAGGAGGGCGATTTTGTTCAGCGAGATGAGTTGTTGGTGGAAATAGAAACCGACAAAGTGGTGATGGAAGTGGTCGCGCCTGAAGCGGGCAGGCTGGATCGAATTTTGGTCGATGTGGGCAGCACGATTGAAAGTGATGCGCTATTGGCTGAATTGACACCGGGGGAGGCGACCGATTCTGCAGAGGCATCACCCGCGGAAAAAACAGCGGAAAAAGCAGAGGCGCCTGTACCCATGGGGCCTGCGGCGCGCCAGCTAGTCGATGAGCATGGGCTGGATGCCAGCGCCATCAAAGGAACCGGCAAAGACGGACGAATCAACAAGGAAGATGTGCTGGCGCATCTGGCTGAACGGGCTCCCGCGCCTGCACCTCAACCGACATCGAACCCCGTGCCGCCTTCAGCGGCTCCGGCGAGTACTGATTTGCAAGGGCCAACGAGTGAGCGTATCGAGCGTCGAGTTCCCATGACACGTATGCGGGCACGCATTGCCGAGCGTTTGCTGTCGGCAACCCAGCAAACTGCCATGCTGACCACCTTTAATGAAGTGGATATGGCACCGCTGATGCGACTGCGTTCACAATACAAAGATCAGTTTGAGAAAACACACAATGGGACGCGTCTTGGCTTTATGGGCTTCTTCGTCAGAGCCTGTTGTGAAGCGCTTAAGCGTTTCCCAGAGGTCAATGCATCGATAGATGGCAACGATGTCGTTTATCACGGCTATCAGGATATTGGTGTTGCTGTATCAACCGAGGATGGTCTCGTAGTTCCTGTGTTGCGCGATGCCGACTTTATGAGCATAGCCGACGTAGAGGCTGCCATTCGGGATTTGGGTTTAAAGGCGCGCGACAAAAAGCTCACGATTGACGAGATGACGGGCGGAACCTTTACTGTTTCTAACGGAGGCGTCTTTGGCTCCCTGTTGTCTACGCCCATTCTCAACCCACCTCAGACCGCGATTCTAGGCATGCACACCATCAAAGATCGACCGGTGGCCGTCGATGGTGAGGTGGTTATTCGGCCCATGATGTATCTCGCACTCTCCTATGATCACCGTCTGATCGACGGCAAAACGGCAGTCCAGTTCCTGGTGACGGTCAAGGAGTTAATCGAGGATCCATCACGCATCTTGCTCCAGTTGTAAGGAGGACTAATTCCGATGAGCGATTCATACGACGTAGTAATTATTGGCTCTGGACCTGCGGGCTATGTTTGCGCAATTAAGTGCGCGCAGCTGGGCTTAAACACGGCGGTTGTCGAGTCCTGGAGTGATTCCAAGGGAAAACCGGTCTTTGGCGGCACCTGTCTGAATGTTGGGTGCATACCATCGAAAGCGCTACTCGATAGCTCGCATAAGTTTACCGAGGCTCGCGATCACTTCTCTGTTCACGGTATCAACGTGGATTCGCCTGCGATTGATGTTGCGGGCATGATGAAGCGAAAGAATAAAATTGTTACGCAACTCACAGGCGGCGTCTCCTCGTTACTTCAGCACAACGGTGTCACGGTTGTGCAAGGTAAGGGTAAGTTACTTGCCGGGCGCAACGTCGAGGTGACGGCTGCAGACGGAGCGAAGTCACAGCTGACAGCCAGCAATGTGGTGTTGGCATCAGGCTCAGAGCCAGTAACCATTCCACCCGCACCGACAGATGATGCCGTCATCGTCGACAGCACAGGTGCATTGACCTTTGACGCAGTTCCAAAACGCCTTGGTGTCATCGGCGCTGGTGTTATTGGGCTCGAATTGGGTAGTGTCTGGGGGCGATTGGGTTCGGAGGTCGTGTTATTTGAAGCGCTCGACTCCTTCCTTCCAATGATGGATGCACAAGTCAGCAAGGAAGCCGCTAAGGTCTTTAAGAAGCAGGGACTTGATATCCGGCTGAATGCGCTGGTCACCGGCACGAGTGTGAGCAAAGGTGCTGTTACGGTGACCTACACCGAAAAGGGCGAGGAAAAGTCGGCTGAGTTCGATCGGCTGATCGTGGCGGTGGGCCGTCGTCCCCGTACCAAAGATCTGTTTACCACCGACTCCGGTGTGACCATGGATGAGCGTGGCTTTGTCTTCGTCAATGACTACTGCGCAACCGAAGCACCGGGCGTTTGGGCCATTGGCGACATCGTTCGCGGGCCCATGCTTGCGCACAAGGGATCGGAAGAGGGTGTGATGGTTGCCGAGCGCATTCATGGCAAGCCTGTTCAGCTAAATTACGAGTGCGTTCCTTCTATCATTTATACGCATCCCGAGATTGCGGCTGTCGGCAAGACCGAGCAGGAACTCAAAGCGGAAGGTGTTGACTACAAGGCCGGCTCGTTCCCGTTCGCGGCCATTGGCCGAGCTTTAGCAAGCGGTGAGACGGACGGCTTTGTAAAGATCATTGCGGACGCAAAGACTGACAGAATACTGGGGGCACATGCGATTGGACCATCCGCTGCGGATTTGGTACAGCAAATGGTGATCACCATGGAATTCGGTGGTAGCGCAGAGGATGTTCAGCTGATGGTATTTGGTCACCCGACCATGTCCGAAGCGGTTCATGAAGCGGCGCTTGCCGTTGATGNCATGGCGATTCATATGCCGAATCGAAAGCGACGATAAGCAACTTCAAATCCCCGATTTGCGAGGATCGGGGTCGGGTCTACGCTCAGCGTAGTCTTCGTAAACTCACTAAGGGGGATGTATGAACTTGCACGAATATCAGGGCAAGGCGCTGTTCGCGGAGTACGGGTTACCTGTATCTGTTGGGCAGGCTGTCGATACGCCTGACGCTGCTGAAGCGGCGGCAAAGGCGATTGGGGGAGACAAGTGGGTTGTAAAAGCCCAGGTTCACGCAGGTGGACGCGGAAAAGCTGGTGGCGTCAAACTTGTAGACTCGCCCGCTGAGGCTCGTGCTTTCGCAGAGAACTGGCTCGGTAAAAATCTGGTGACCTACCAAACCGATGCCAATGGCCAGCCTGTNTCTAAAATTCTGGTAGAGACCTGCACTGANATCGCCGATGAGCTCTATCTGGGTGCGGTTGTCGANCGCTCGACTCGCCGTATCGTTTTCATGGCGTCGACTGAGGGGGGTGTTGAGATCGAAAAGGTCGCCGAAGAAACGCCTGAAAAAATCCTTAAAGCAACCATCGATCCGCTNGTGGGACCACAGCCTTACCAAGGTAGAGAGCTGGCGTTTAAGCTCGGTTTGAAGGGGCAGCAGGTTAAGCAGTTTGTCAATATTTTCAACGGCTTAGCTGTCTTATTTAAAGAGAAAGACCTCGCACTGATTGAGGTCAATCCACTGGTGATCACGGAAGAGGGCAACCTTCACTGTCTTGANGCCAAGGTCGTTGTCGACTCCAACGCCATGTACCGGCACAAGGACCTGCAGGCAATGCATGATCCGTCGCAGGAAGATGAGCGTGAGGCGGCTGCCGCTGCGTGGGAGCTTAATTACGTGGCCTTGGAAGGCAACATTGGTTGCATGGTCAATGGTGCAGGCCTGGCNATGGGCACNATGGACATCGTGAAATTACACGGCGGTCAGCCCGCGAACTTCCTCGACGTTGGGGGTGGTGCTACCAAAGAGCGAGTCACAGAAGCATTCAAGATCATTCTGAGCGATGAAAACGTCCAAGCGGTGTTGATCAATATTTTTGGCGGNATCGTCCGCTGTGACCTCATTGCCGAGGGTGTCATTGGCGCGGTTAACGAGGTCGGTGTTGAGGTTCCTGTGGTTGTCCGGCTGGAGGGAAACAACGCTGAACTTGGAAGAGAAGTGCTCGCCCAGAGCGGTCTAAATATTATTGCAGCCACGAGTCTGACTGATGCGGCTCAACAAGTGGTCGCTGCTGCTGGAGGTGCTGCATGAGCATTTTGATCAATAAAGACACCCGTGTGATTTGCCAGGGTTTTACAGGCTCACAAGGTACTTTTCACTCAGAGCAGGCGATTGCCTACGGCACCCAGATGGTGGGGGGCGTGACGCCGGGTAAAGGGGGTCAGGAGCATCTTGGATTACCGGTATTCGATACTGTCGGCGANGCGGTAACGCAGACGGGTGCTAGCGCTTCCGTGATTTATGTTCCTGCGCCGTTCTGCAAGGACTCCATTCTCGAGGCCGCCAATGCGGGCGTCGAGTTGATTGTTTGCATCACTGAAGGTATTCCAACCCTCGATATGCTGGATGCCAAGGTTCGTTGCGACGAGCTAGGTGTTCGACTGATCGGGCCCAACTGTCCCGGCGTCATTACACCTGGAGAGTGCAAAATAGGCATCATGCCAGGTCATATCCACCTACCAGGTCGCGTCGGTATNGTCTCTCGGTCGGGTACGTTGACCTACGAGGCAGTCAAGCAGACGACGGATGCGGGTTTCGGACAGTCCACCTGCGTTGGAATCGGGGGAGATCCAATCCCGGGTTCTAACTTCATCGATATATTGGCCTTGTTCCAGGAAGATGACGCAACCGAATCGATTGTCATGATTGGCGAGATCGGCGGCTCTGCAGAAGAGGAAGCCGCGGCGTTTATTAAAGAAAACGTGACTAAGCCTGTTGTTTCTTACATCGCGGGTGTCACCGCACCAAAAGGCAAGCGGATGGGGCATGCGGGCGCGATCATTTCAGGTGGTAAAGGAACTGCCGATGAGAAGTTCGCAGCGCTCGAGGATGCCGGTGTGCGGACCGTCCGCTCACTGGCTGATATCGGTACTGCGATGGCGGAGATCACCGGCTGGTAATGTGAATCTGCGAAAGATTTTTCTAAGCCCGCTCCTTGCGGGCTTTTTTTTGTCTCGGTGAAGGAATTTTTGCCCTTGGTGCTTGAAATCAGCGGCCTGTCACCCCATCTGGTGTACAGGGAAAAATGACAGGAGCAACCGATGTCTGCAAAGCAAACCATGGGATTTCAAACCGAAGCAAAGCGATTGCTTCAGTTGATGATTCACTCTCTCTATTCCAACCGTGAAATTTTCCTCCGGGAACTTATTTCGAATGCGTCTGATGCGATTGATAAAAGGCGCTTTGCGGCCATTGAAGACAGTGCCCTTGATGTNGGAGGCGAGGGTTATGAGATCCGGGTCGATGTTGATGAAACAGCCAAGACGCTATCCATCAGCGACAATGGCATTGGCATGTCTCGAGACGACATTATCGATAATCTCGGTACGATCGCTAAGTCTGGAACGGCGGCGTTCATGGAGCAACTCAGTGGTGATCAGCAAAAAGACAGCCAACTAATTGGTCAGTTTGGCGTAGGTTTTTATTCCTCCTTCATCGTTGCCGATCGGGTCGAGGTTGTCTCACGAAAGGCGGGCGAGGCGGCGGCTACGCGCTGGGAGTCCACCGGAGAAGACGAGTTCAGCATTGACGAGGCTGAGCGCGACGTGCCCGGTACAACNGTCGTGCTTCATTTAGGTAGTGAGTCAGAGGAATTTGCNTCGCCTTGGCGCGTTAAGAGCGTCATTAAGAAGTACTCAGACCACATCTCTGTGCCGGTCTTGATGCTCGAGCAGGCAATGCCCCAAGGGGACGAGGATAAGGTAGAAGCAGAGGCTCCCGACCCGCAGTGGGAACGGATTAACGAGGCCAAGGCGCTGTGGACCCGCAGTCGCTCGGATGTCAGTGATGACGAATACAAAGAATTCTACCGACACGTTTCCAGTGATTACCAGGACCCTTTGAGTTGGAGCCACAATAGGGTTGAAGGCAAGCTTGATTACACCTCGCTGCTCTACATCCCAAGTCAGGCGCCATTTGATCTGTGGAATCGAGAGGGTGCTCGTGGTCTCAAGCTCTACATCCAGCGCACCTTCATCATGGACGATGCGGAGCAGTTTNTGCCCCTGTATCTGCGCTTCGTGAAGGGTGTTTTGGATTCGCAGGATTTACCGCTNAACATTTCGCGAGAAATTTTGCAGCAAAGCTCGCAGGTCGACTCGCTGCGCAACGCGGTAACAAAGCGCGTGCTGGATATGTTGAGCAAGTTAGCGAAGTCGGATGAAGCACAGTATCAGTCTTTCTGGGACATCTTTGGGAACGTCCTCAAAGAGGGGCCAGGTGAGGACTTTTCTAACCGCGAGAAGATTGCAGAACTGATGCGGTTTGCATCGACACACACTGACGAGTCGGTACAAAACGTCTCTCTGAAGCAATACGTTGAACGCATGCAAGACGGCCAGGATGCTATCTATTACGTGGTTGCTGATAACCATGTTACTGCAAAAAATAGCCCGCATATTGAGGTGTTCCGCAAGAAGGGTATCGAAGTACTACTCCTGTCCGATCGCATCGACGATTGGTTAATGGGGCACTTGAATGAATTCGACGGAAAGGCGCTCAAGGATATTGCCAAGGGTGAACTGGACCTCGGCGAAAGCACCGAAGAAGAGAAAGCGGAGTTAGAGGCAGCAAAAACCGAGAACGAGGGATTACTTGATCGACTGAAGAGTGCGCTCGATGGTCGAGTCAGCGAGGTGCGTCCTACGCTGAGGTTGACCGACTCACCGGCCTGTCTTGTGGTGGGAGAGCATGAGCTCGGCGCCCAGATGCGCCGGATACTTGAGGCAGCTGGACAGGCGTTACCCGATAGTGAGCCGATTCTGGAGGTCAACACGTCTCATGGGTTGGTGAAACGAATGGACGGCGAGCAGGACGAAGATCGCTTCGCTGATCTCGCGCTTATCCTGCTCGACCAAGCGACGCTAGCGCAGGGTTCTCAGCTGGAGGACCCNGCGAGCTACGTGGCTCGTATGAACAAGNTGCTGGTTGAGATGAGCGCCTAGCGTGCNCCTCACGCTGTGGCGCCATGGTGAGGCGGCTTACAGCCGCCCCGACTCAGAAAGATCCCTAACTGAGCATGGTCGGCGCCATGTTCAAGCATCACTGGNTCTTTACCGGTCTGTATGTCANCAAGGTGGTCTGAGTCTGCCGACCTCATGCGNACACAGTCCCTATANNCGNACCCATCAGACGGCNTCTCTCATTGCGNGTGATTTAGNNCTGNCGGAAATAATGGCGCACGACGGGCTTGCGCCGGGGCANGCCGACTATGTAGCAGGCGAATTCCTGTCAGACGAACCCGGACATCAGTTGGTCGTCGGACATCAACCCTATCTTTCTCAGTTGATTGATGTATGGTGCGACACCGCAGCGCATACCAGTCTTTCACCCAGTGGTTTCGCCATCATCGAATTAACGGCGCCGTGTCGTGGTGGTGGGGAGCTCCTGCATCACGCGCCCGAGGGATATTTGTTGTGNACACCCAGCCAACGGACGTCGTTTTTGAAACCGACGGGCTCACGTATCGNGGACTAGCGTGGGGCGNCGCGAGNAAACCCTTGGTGTTTGCTATTCATGGNTGGCTCGACAANGCACTGAGNTTCGCGGTGTTGGCACCNCTCCTGCCGGATTACTACGTGATATCCATTGACTTGTCCGGTCATGGCCTGAGTAGTCACCGATCTCCCGACGCGAATTACCATGTTTGGGACGATATTCCGCAGCTGGTCGGAATCATCGATCAAATGGGTGTCAATGGGGCGCACATTGTGGGTCACAGTCGCGGTGCCGCGGTTGCAGGGATGTTTGCGGTCGCCTTGGGCGACCGATGTCTCAGCCTCACCATGCTCGACGGCATGATTTCGCGCTCATTTGAGAACGATGACGGGGCGGCGCTTTTTCGCACGTCGCTGGCAGAGCGCAAGAAGTACATGGCGCGCCCACCCCGTATTTTTGAATCCGTAGAACATTTTATCGACTCGCGCTCGCGGTACGGATTTACCCGAGAAAACGCTGAGGTGCTGGTGCCTCGCGCACTGCGTCGTGTTGATGAGGGATGGCTTCTACTGAGCGACCCTAAACTCTTCGGCAGCAGCACGATTAAGATGTCAGAGGAGACCTCGGACTCACTCTACCGAGCAATGAATTTCCCGGTTGCCGCCATCACTGGGGATGCAGGCTTTTTCACCAGTGACGACGCTCAGGAAAGAATTGCCGGCGTTGCTGATCTCGCTCCCAATTTCCATCAGTTGGTTCTAGCCGGACCTCATCACTTCCACATGGAGGGTGATGTAGCGTCGCTGGCACTTACCCTGACCCGTTTCTTTGAGACCGGGGAGCTGCTAACCGACCTTTTAGAGCAGGCAAGTTAAGCGGCGACAGGAATGTGCGAATGTTATCATGTAACCTCTTTTCGAGGCCGACCTGATGATGACATTTCGAGAGATTCTGATCGATACAGAAGCTGAGCTTTTGAATGCGGATGTCTTCTTTGGTCATGGGTATGAGTCGGCACACGATGAGGCAGTGGCGCTCGTATTAACCGCGGCAGACTTGTCTCTGATGGACACAAGCGCCGCCATCTTAGATACCGACTATCCCTCAACTGCGACTCTAAAACTCCGCTCGTTCTTAAACGCTCGATGCGAGGAGCGATTGCCTGTGGCCTACATTACGGGAGAAGCATGGCTGGGACATTTGTGCTTCAAAAGTGATGAGAGGGCATTGGTCCCTCGGTCGCCTGTAGCGGAGGTCGTTTTGAATGCGTTCGAGCCGTGGTACCAAGGGCCGGATCCACAGGTCATTGTTGACGTCTGTTGTGGTGGTGGAAGTCTGGGCATGCTTGCCAAGTCAATGTTTCCGACCGCGCAGGTGCTTTTGAGTGATCTTGACCACGCCGCATTATCGCTGGCATCTGAAAATAGTCAGATTCATGCGATAGATGGAATTGTTCGAGGTGATCTGCTCTCATGGTGTCAGGCGTTGTGTGTCGACATTATCATTGCCAATCCGCCCTATGTTGATGCTCGTGATATGCAAGGGTTGCCCGCTGAATATCATCATGAGCCGGGGCTGGCTCTGTCAGGAGGTGATGACGGTCTGGATTTGGTGCGTGTCCTACTTCTTGATGCAGCGCGCATTCTCCGTCCAACGGGGCTGTTGATTCTTGAGGTGGGCAACAGTTTTGAAGCACTCGAAGAATTATCAGAGCAGTTACATCCGATTTGGGTCGAATTGGAGCAGGGTGGTCACGGGGTTGCCGTTTTTATGGCTCAGGATCTGGCACAATGGGCGGCATCGGAAGACATCGCCAACCCTGTGGTGTCGGGAAAGTGAAATTAGGAAAGTCACATGTCGGGTAATACCTTTGGCCGCTTGTTCACAGTGACCACATTTGGTGAAAGCCACGGGCTGGGCTTGGGCTGCATCATAGACGGCTGTCCGCCGGGCCTGGAGCTGAGTGCGGCTGATTTGCAGCCTGACTTGGATCGACGTAAACCGGGCACGTCGCGTTTCACGACCCAGCGCAAAGAGCCGGACGAAGTTCAGATTCTTTCAGGTGTCTTCGAAGGTTTAACCACAGGCACGCCCATTGGTTTGCTAATCATGAATGCTGACCAGAAGTCGAAGGATTACAGCAAGATCAAGGACGTCTTTCGTCCAGCGCATGCAGATTACACCTATCAGCAAAAATATGGCGCCCGCGACTATCGTGGTGGGGGTCGCTCCTCGGCGCGAGAGACCGCGATGAGAGTCGCCGCGGGAGCAGTCGCCAAAAAGTGGTTGAAAGAACGGTATGCGGTTTCGATTAGAGGATGCCTCAGCGCGCTGGGTCCCCTGCAGGTATCACAAACGGATTGGGATCTGGTTGAGACAAATCCGTTTTTCTGCGGTGACGCCGCACTGATACCGGAGCTCGAAGCCTACATGACACAAATTCGCCGGGATGGTGATTCCATTGGCGCTAAGCTAGAGATCGTTGCAGATGGGTTGCCGCCAGGTTGGGGTGAGCCCATTTTTGATCGGCTCGATGCCGATATTGCGTCTGCGATGATGGGTATCAATGCCGTTAAAGGTGTTGAGATCGGCGCGGGTTTTGCAGTCGTAAACCAGCGGGGCAGCGAGCATCGCGATGAGCTGACAGCGGATGGCTTTCTCAGTAACAATGCGGGCGGTGTACTGGGGGGTATCTCGAGTGGACAGCCGATCAGTGTAGGAATCGCGCTTAAGCCGACCTCATCGATCCAAGTGCCAGGACAATCCATAGATGTCGATGGTAACGCCGCTGATGTTATTACTACGGGTCGACATGATCCCTGTGTGGGTTTACGAGCGGTACCTATAGCCGAGGCAATGCTGGCGCTGGTGCTGATGGATCACGCCTTACGGCATCGTGGTCAGAATGCGGATGTGGTGTCGCCCACACCCGTAATCTAGCCTCAGCGATGCTCAACCGCCGTTACATAAAAGCCATTCGCACAGCGACGCTAGGCGTGTTGGCTACCATGGCGCTCATGTGGGGTGCGGTTGATATCGTCGGTGTCTCAGCTGAAGCTCTATTCGGGTACGTTTGGCTCAGTATTCAAGCGGTCTTGGTATTAATCGCTATATCGGTACCTTTTGCGGCGCTGCTCTATTTTTTTCGTCGACGCCGTTAGCTACGTACCGACTCGATATCTATTTCAAGCGTCATTCGCTCTTCGATTCCATCCAGCCGATCCCTNAGCTCCTCGAGATCAAAGTCAGCCGGCGCGCAGGTGTCGAGGTCAGCGACGAATAGGGGTTCTCCAGACCACGCACCGCTCTCTACGCGGGATGTGAAGTGCAAAATGTTGACGTCGAGCTCAGCGAGCTCATGTGTTATCTCGTAGACAATACCGGGCCGGTTTGGCCCTGTGAGCGCGAGATGTAAGTTAGGTTCGATTTGAGGTTGAGAGACGGCTTCCGTGATATGGATAGCGAGGTCAGTGTTCTCATTCTCTTCTACCGCACGGGTGATTGCCTCAAAACCCTCGTTGGAAACATGAACCAAAATGGCCCCTGCAAATGCGCCACCTAAGCGAGTCAGTTCGCTTTGTTGCCAATCGCCACCATGACTTTTCACTAACTCCGCCAGTGCTTCCACTAAACCTGTTCGGTCAGCGCCCGCAAATGTAATGACATATTGTTGTTGCATGGATCCCCTTGGCCGCGCGGAGCGGTTATCATTTGTGGTAACAGTGTATAGACACCTTCTATACGCAAAAATCGTGATAGGAGTTGACTGTGAAAAGAATAAGCCTGGTATTGCTCGCTCTGGTGTCCTCAATGGCATTTGCCGATGGTCACAAAGGACTGGACTGGGATGCGGCCATGAGTGGAGATCATCGCTCTGAATCTAATGTTGCTCGGGACCAGTACCGACATCCGCGTGAAACACTTGAGTTTTTTGGTTTGTCAGCAGAGATGACGGTTTTGGAGGTATCGCCCGGAGGTGGCTGGTACACCGAAGTGCTCGCACCATTGTTAAAAGATCATGGAAAACTTGTCGCCGGACATGGGGCGCCAAACGGGAGTGCCTATGGCCGACGCTCGCTCGGAGGTTACTTACAGAAGTTGGGTCGGGCTAATGACGTGTACTCGGCCGTTGATGTCAGGGTTATGCAGCCGCCTAGCATGCCGGTTGATGTCGAGGACGGCTCGGTAGATATGGCACTGGTGTTTCGCAATGTGCATTCGTGGTTGCGTGCCGGCACAGCTGAGGCATCGTTAGCCGATGTCTTTCGTGCTCTTAAGTCTGGCGGAACACTGGGCATTGTTCAGCACCGTGGTAATGACGGAATCGATCTGGAGCAAATGAAGCGCACTGCCTACGTCCCCGAATCCAAGGTCATCGAGATGGCACAGGCGGCAGGTTTTGTTCTGGATGGTAAAAGCGAGATAAACGCGAACGCAAAAGACACCAAGGACTATGCTGGTGGCGTCTGGACCTTACCCCCAAGCTTTGGCGCCGGTGATGAAGATCGTGCGAAGTACGCTGCTATTGGCGAAAGCGATCGTATGACGCTGCGCTTCAAGAAGCCCTGAGGAACTGGGTCAGCGGATCCTGTGGAGTATCAAGTCGATGCAACGGGGCTGAAATGCCCTGAGCCAGTGATGATGCTTCACGCGGCTATCCGCAAGGCAGCCGGAGGCGATGTTGTGTGTCTTACCGCGACAGACCCCTCCACGCAACGCGACGTTGCGAAATTTTGCGATTTTCTTGGCCATGAACTGGTAGAGCATCAATGCGATGCGACGCAGTACATCTATCGTGTGAAGAAAGCAGGGTAGGGTATGAGCGAATGGCATTTGGGTGACCGTTTGGTGACCGTTTTCGACCGTGTTTTTCGAACGACGGAAGACACTGTACTGCGTGGTGGGGCGGCAGAACCCTATTACGAGCCGGGATCGCCTTCAGTCATCCACTTCCGCGAAGACTTTGACCGAAGTGCTTTACACGAAGTTGCTCACTGGTGTGTCGCGGGGTCGGCGCGCCGGCACCTTCCCGACTACGGATACTGGTACGCGCCCGATGGCCGAAATACTGACCAGCAGAGCGCGTTTTACGGTGTTGAGGTAAAGCCTCAGGCGATCGAGGCCCTGTTTTGCGAGGCATTGAAACTACCCTTTACAGTGAGCGTGGATAATCTCGCCGTCGCCGCTGACTGTCCCGATATTGCTGATTTCGAGAAGGCGGTTAACCGTCAGATAGCGGTACTTCGTCAGCGAGGCCTTCCCCATCGGGCACAACGCTTCGTTCAGGCGCTCACCCTGCTAACGGTCGACGGGCAGGATCCATGACGGTTCCAAAGGTGGTGATCGATAGCGCAATATTGGTGACACCCCGACTATCGGCGCTCCCCATAGAGCTTATTCCTATTGCGGGAAGGCAAATAGGCGTTAACGATCTCAAAGATGTGCATGCTCTGCTCACACGCACCGTAACGCGTGTCGATGCCCACTTGTTGCAGGACAGTCGAATCGGTTTTGTGGGTACAGCCAGTGCTGGGACTGACCATAT
Organism: Halieaceae bacterium; assembly: GCA_002691565.1. Taxonomy (GTDB): domain Bacteria; phylum Pseudomonadota; class Gammaproteobacteria; order Pseudomonadales; family Halieaceae; genus Luminiphilus. The sequence continues at coordinate 4,587 of NZIH01000039.1, read as the reverse complement.
CGATACGCGTTATTTGTCCGAGCATGCGATATCGCTCGCCAGTGCCGCAGGATGTAATGCTGCAGCAGTAGCAGACTATGTCCTAGATGCTATTTACCAGTGTGGTCGCTTGGAATCGTTAATCAGTGGTGCCACGGTAGGTCTTGTGGGTTATGGCGCAGTCGGGCGTCAGCTCGCGACTCGTCTTGTAAGACTGGGGGCCATCGTTAAGGTCTACGATCCGCTTATTCGGGAAGCTGCGGCAGATGTTCACGTCTGTAGCCTTTCCGAGGCGCTGTCGTGCTCAATCGTGTCACTCCATGCGGCATTACACAGCGATGAGCCTTATCCGAGCTTTCAGATGCTAGACAGCGAAGCGGCGGCTCATGTCATGTCGGATGCCGTATTTATTAACGCGGGTCGTGGTGGTCTAGTGACCGAAGAGGCACTGCATCGTATGGGGGACAGGGGCGTCACGCTAGTACTTGATGCCTGGCCAGATGAACCTAATCTGCCTTCCGCGCTGCTATCGAAAGTGGCCTTTGCGACTCCTCATATTGCAGGTTACACAGCCACTTCGAAAACAAACGCTACCGACTTCCTCATCGAGCCTTTAAAGCGCGCACTTAATCTAACATGCGCGCTCCACCAGACGGACCTAGGTGAGACTAGAAGGATCGTCATGGATCTCTCTGAAGAGACAGATATCGGTGGACTGATGACGGTGATGGCGGCGGTTACCCGCTTGGCGCAAGATGACAGCGAATTTAGGCAGGCGTGGACTAGGTTGCCGTCGCCAGATAACTTTGAGTCACAGCGGACAAACTATAGGCTGCGCGATCAGTACAGTGATGTGACGATAAGAGTCGAGCGCGCAAGTACTAAACTGCAAGGGTTATTGAGCGCCCTGGGTTTTGATGTCGTTACTTGAAATCACAAATAGCACCCCAATGTTAGGGTGTGCAATGAAACAGGAAAAATCCCATGACTGACAAAGACGACGCTTACTGGCGCGAGAAGCTAACCCCCGAGGAATATCACGTTCTGCGCCAGAAAGGCACTGAGCGTGCATTTACGGGGGAGTATTGGGATACGACAGAGACCGGTACCTATGNCTGTAGAGGTTGCGGTGAGACCCTTTTTGAATCTGACAGCAAATTTGATGCGGGTTGCGGCTGGCCTAGTTTCGATAAGCCGGCTACGGCGGGTGTCATTGGTGAAGAGCGGGATATCAGCCACGGGATGATTCGTACAGAGGTGCTTTGCCAGAACTGCGGCGGTCACTTGGGACACGTTTTTCCGGACGGACCAACCGAGACCGGCCTCCGATATTGTATCAACAGCCTGTCGATCGACCTCAAAAAAGAAGACTGAGCTAAGGCACTAACTGATCTGTGGTCAGGATGCCCTCGCGTCGACAATAATCCGCGATCGCCGCGATATGAGATGGCCCGATTTCGCAACAACCACCGATGACCTCGGCGCCAAGGTCTATCCATGCCTTGACGAACTCGAGGTACTCCTTGGGTCCGAGATCTTTCCGATGAGTTAAGCGGTCTACCGTACTCCCGGGTACGAGAGCCTCCACAGAGGTGAAGCCGTTTGCATAACCGCCGAAGCGAAGGCCTGATTTAGCCACAACCTTCAGACCTTCGGTGACAACCTCTGGAATGGAACAATTGATCAGCACCGCATCNGGCGAGAAGGGCATAANCGCTTCAAGGGCCGCTTCCAGCGATTCTCCCGAACGCAAGACACTTGCATCGCTATCACTCAAGGTGAACGCAACGGCGCCTGTGACGCCTTCCTCGCGCATAGCCTTAGCGCCCGCAGTTGCCTCAGCGATATTGCTCATGGTTTCCAGCAAAAAGGCGTCAACATGGTGTTTTTGAAGTTGGATCAGCTCTCGATACTGCGGGTAGGCTACCTCGAAGTCGGGTGCAACCGTATGGTCGTAGGACGCATTCAGTGGGGGCATAGAGGCGACAACTGATACGCTGCTTGAAGCGCCCGCGTCACGTATGCCGATATTGGCTACGTCACTCGCAGTTTTCAGTATCTGGTCAAGCGACTCTTCGGGTGCATAGGTGTCAAGCCGATGGCGACTCACTGCGTAGGTGTTGAGACAGATGACCCTTGCACCAGCAAGGCAAAAGTCGCGGTGAATCTCTGACACGAGGTGCGGTTCGTCCATCATGACCTTGGTAGACCACAACGGATGGGGCGGGGCACTGCTGCGTTTAATCAGCTCCTGACCAAGGCCCCCGTCGAGTAACGTAATTTGATGCACCATAACTGTTCTATAACCGCTTTTTAAAGTAGGTGGATCTTGAGTTGATCCAGCACGTGATTGGGGTCTTCGACCATGAGCGAGTGACCAGCTCCCGGAATGATATCCATCCGAGCATTCGACAAAGCGTCTCTTAGGGGCTTGGTGGCTCTCAATGGAGTGAGTCTATCTGCGTCGCCGTGCAGCATGAGTGTTGGGGCCGTTATCTCGGACGCGGCCTCGAGTCCACGGTGATAGGCATTGCAGGCACGCATGTCACTATCCAGTGCGCTCTGTGCTTCATCCTCGTAACGGCGCATGCTGTCGCTCACCATCCACATGCCGGGATTTGGGTTGCCACCCATGAGGTTTTTTTTGCTGAAGCCGAAGGACGTCAGCATCGAGTGCGCGGCACCGGGTTTGTTCGCCGTTGCGTCGAGAATGGGGTCAGAGACCGGCATCGGCGAGATAGAGCCAATCAATACTGCGTGAGTAACCCGATCACCCAGTCGCGACGCGGTTTCGAGTGTTATGAGGCTACCCATGCTGTGCCCGACCAAAGCGACGCTATTGAGTCCTAACGTGTCGATGAGCGCAATGCTCCAGCTAGCCATCGCTTCGATACTTTCCAGCACAGGCCCCTCAGACCGACCATGACCTGGAAGGTCTAACGCAATGACATTCCAGTCATGACGCGAAAAATGGCGTGAGAATAAGGTCCAGACGCTGTGGTCAAAGCCTGCCCCGTGTATGAAAACAACCGAGGGTTTCGCGGGGTCGATAGCTTTGTTGTTAGTGTAGACGTAGGTGTCTTTGCCTGACGCGACGAGCTTCATTAACTCCGTCCTCCGGCGACCTTCTCAGCGGCGCGCAGTCCGGCCTTGAGGTCGGTAATCAGGTCCTTGGGATCCTCGAGTCCAACAGACAACCGAATAGTCCCCTCACCAATGCCTGCTGCTGCGAGAGCAGCCTCATCCATGCGGAAATGGGTGGTGCTGGCTGGATGAATCACCAAAGACTTGGCATCACCCACGTTCGCGAGGTGCGAAAACAGACTAAGACCGTTAACGAACGCAATGCCTGCATCCCGGCCGCCCTTGATCTCGAAAGTAAATACCGCGCTGGTGCCTTTTGGATACAACTCGCTAGCAAGCGCGTGATCGGGGTGACCTGAAAGGTCTGGATGTGCCACGCCCGCCACAGCGTCATGTGCGTTGAGGAAGTCGACCACTGCACGCGTATTAGACACGTGTTTTTCCATACGGACGCCCAGTGTTTCCATGCCCTGCAGTATGTAGAAGGCACTTGTGGGGCTCTGGCATGCGCCAAAATCTCTCAGTCCCTCTTTNCGCGCACGAGAAATGAAGGCGGCTGGACCAAACTCTTCTGTGAATACNAGGTTGTGAAAGCCCTTGTAGGGCTCCGACAGCTGAGGGAATTTACCNGAGCCGTCCCAGTCAAAACGTCCGCCATCGACCAGCAANCCGCCGATGACAATCCCATGCCCACTCAAGAANTTTGTCGCCGAATGCATGACAAGATCGGCGCCCAGCTCGAACGGGCGCACGAGATAGGGGGTGGTAAATGTGGAATCAACCAGCANCGGGATGCCATTGTCGTGCGCAATTTTAGACACCACAGGGATATTCAGAACATCNAGTCCGGGATTGCCGACGGTCTCGCCAAAAATCAGTCGGGTTTCTGGCCGAATGGCTGCGCGGATGGCGTCCTCATCTCGTGCATCCACGAAGGTGGTCGTAATGCCAAANCGNGGCAGTGTGTAGGCAAGCAGGTTGTGACTGCCGCCGTATAATGCGCTTGAGGCTACGATGTGCGAACCAGCATCCATGATCGTCATGATGGCCAGTTGCAGCGCGGCTTGACCGCTCGCCGTTGCNATGGCGCCGACACCNCCTTCGAGAGCAGCAATTCGCTCTTCTAAAACAGCGGTTGTGGGATTGCTAAGCCGAGAATANACGTGGCCNGGCCGTTCCATATTGAAGAGNGCCGCAGCGTAGTCCGAGTCNGGAAAACAATAGGACGCCGTTTGATAAATGGGCGTTGCTCGAGCACCTGTTGCCGGATCAGGTTTTCCACCTGCGTGTAACGCCAATGTGTCCAGTTCGGCTGGAGAGTAATCAGTCATACTTTCTGCTCGTTGTCGCGCCATAGGGGCCATGAAGCACGATATTGTACGCGCTTCCGCTTGAGCATGAAGAAAAAAATTGGAGCGGGAAACGAGGTTCGAACTCGCGACCTCAACCTTGGCAAGGTTGCGCTCTACCAGCTGAGCTATTCCCGCAGAAAATGGCGTCCCCTAGGGGGTTCGAACCCCTGTT
>NZIH01000038.1 GCA_002691565.1 Halieaceae bacterium | reverse complement strand
AGTTTTTTTGCGCAATAGTGTCAGTGTCACCGAAGTGCCATGCACGCAAAAAAACACAAAGTTTGCTCGTTTCGAGGGACCAAAGCTCAAAAAATGAGCGCTTTTTAATAAATGGCATGCCATTTTAATAAGGTCAGGAGGCAAAAGGATTCTCAGCCCTTGCGTTTCGCAGGCTGGGGCAGTTTAGAAATAGAAGCTTCAGATAGGAAATTGACATGTCGACTAAGATCATAACTGCACGCTGTATCGTCTCAGGTGTGTCTGACGAGCAGTCACCGGACGTTATAGAATATGCCGGACTTGCATATAAAGATGGGATCGTTTTGTCGCTCGGCCCAGCGGAAGACATAAAACATTCTTACCCAAACGCCGCAGTTACGGATTATCCGCATCACCTGATTATGCCCGGATTGATCAACAGTCACCATCACATCGGTATGACCCCATTACAGATGGGCGCGCCGGATAGTCCGCTGGAACTTTGGTTTGCGGCCCGCTTGGCTATGCGCAAAGTTGATCCATATCTCGACACACTCTTTTCCGCATTTGAAATGATTTCCTCTGGCGTCACGACGGTTCAGCACATTCAAGGCTGGGCCAAGGGAGACTTTGATCAGGTTGTAGCCTCTGCAAGCGGCGTTCTAAAAGCTTACGACGATGTCGGAATGCGCGTGTCCTATTGCTATGCCGTGCGCGAACAGAACCGCTTTGTCTATGAAGCTGACGAAGATTTCTGCGCGCGGCTGCCGCCTAAAGCCGCGAAGGCGATGGCAGACTTCTTTTCCCAACAGTCGCTGGATTTCGACGGCTTCATGCAGCTGTTCGACGTCCTCACCCAAAACAACACAAACTCGCGCGCCCGAATTCAGTTAAGCCCTGCCAACCTCCATTGGATGAGCGACGACGGACTGCTTGCGATCCAAGAGAAATCCGCCAACTCAGGTGCGCCCATGCATATGCATCTGTTAGAAACCGCCTATCAAAAGGAATACGCTTTTAAGCGCACAGGCACGACGGCGGTCAAGCACCTCGAAAAGCTTGGGTTGCTCGGGCCGCATATGACGCTTGGTCACGGCGTTTGGATGACACAAGAAGATATCGAGATCTGCGCAGGAACCGGCACCTGCATTTGTCACAATTGCTCCTCTAACTTTCGGCTTCGTTCAGGTGTCTTGCCCTTAATGGAACTACAAAAGCGTAGTATTACTGTTGGCATTGGCATTGATGAGGCAGGCATCAACGACGATCGCGATATGTTACAAGAAATGCGTATGGTTCTCACCGCTCACCGCACGCCGGGCATGAACCGAGCCGATGTTCCTTCGCCCGCGCAGGTCCTGCGCATGGCAACCGAACATGGCGCTTTGACCACAGCCTTCGGCGCAGAGATTGGTCGTCTTGAACCCGGTCGTCAGATGGATGCTGTGATACTCGATTACGATAGTGCAACTTACCCTTATCAAGATCCGGACATTGCGCCGCTAGACGCGTTAATTCACAGAGCAAAGTCGAAAGACGTCAAAACTGTGATGGTGCAAGGACGCGCGATCTATGAAGACGGTAAATTCCTGTTTGTCGACCGTGATGCCGTGCTCGCCCAAATCGCAGAAGCCCTATCGGCCCCGCGCGATGCCGATGAAGTAGAGCGCCACTGGTTGCGCGAGCAAGTATTCCCGTTGGTCGAAGAATTCTATGATGGTTATCTACAAAACACGGCTGAGCGAACGCCGGTTTACAAGGGGTCGTCGTCTACATGATGTTTAGCTGTTCTGGGAAGTTACAGCGCAACAGCTCTTTCTAACGAAGACGATTGACACCGTTCTCTCTTCGAGGCATGTGCCTTCTATGTCCGAAAAAGATGTGCACCGGTGTCCGAAATTCACATGACCAAAATACCCGCTTCTAAGGCCGTTGCAGAACAAGTGGCAGCCACCTTACGCGACCGGATCGTCAAAGGCGAGCTGGCCCCTTTTGATCGCATTGTTGAACGCCGTCTTTCGGCGAAACTAAATGTGTCGCGCACACCAATACGCGAAGCCTTGAAACTGTTGGAAGCCGATGGGTTAATCGAAATCACACTTCATCGGGGTGCAATCGTTTCTGAGTATCGACCCGAAGAAGCGTTCCTACTTTTTGATGTGATAGCATTGCTCGAAAGCCTCGCGGCGCGGCGCGTTTGCGAAAATATCACAGCGAAAACACTGCAACGATTGGAAGATTTCCACGGCGAGATGTTGGATCATCATAGAGCCGGGCGCACGAACGACTATTTTGATATAAATACGATCATTCACGATTACATTGTCGAATCTTCCTCTCATTCTGTCTTGATCGCAACGCATGAACGGCTCATGATCCGCGCCAGGCGCGGGCGGTTTTTGGCGATCCTTAACCCTGACCGGTTGACGCAAGCCGTCTCGGAGCACGAAGATTTGATGCAAGCCTTTCGTGACATGGACCCCGATGCAGCCGCACGTGTTTGGGAAACACATCTGCGCCACACCGGAGAGACAGTTGCCAATGTTCTAAGGGATCAAGCTGATTCCTAAGGAGCATTTTTCAGGCAGCCATTTGAATTTATGCCCAAATTTGCATCATCTTCAATAAAAACCACGTGAAACCTGATCTTTTTTGGAACACCCATCCAAATGGCATGCCATTATAAAAGGATGTTCAAAACCACACTTAAACTTCAAGAAATCTCAGTTGAACCGCGCGCACCACGGGCAATGGTCTTACCCTTTGATTAGAGACTTGCGCGGATATTGGCAGACAGAGCCCGCCCCTTGTTGGCCGAACAAAGCCCGTTTGGCCGTTTCTTTTGTTGTAAACATTGAAGAAGGTGCTGAGCTTTCCATCACTGCCGGCGACGAGCGGAACGAAAGCCGCTATGAAGCTGTCGAAGAGGTCAAGAACGCTCCTGACCCTTGCATGGAAAGCCATTTTGGCTATGGGCCACGACGGGGATATCAAAGGATTATCTCAGCTCTCGCTGCTCATAATGCTAAGGCGACCTTCTCCACTTGCGGTCGCGCAGCTGACGCAACGCCATGGCTGATACAAGATGCTATTGCGCAGGGGCATGAAGTGTCTTGCCATGGCTGGCGATGGGAAACCCATGCTGGNATGGACATAGAAGAAGAACGCGCGATCATCGCTCGCACACACGCCACCATCATGCAGATTACTGGCATTCCGCCCGTCGGCTGGCATACTCGATCCGCAACAACAGTTCATACTCGTGCGCTGTTGAAGGCCCATGGTGGTTTCACATATGACAGCAACGCATATGACGACGACATCCCTTATATGGATGACGATTTTGTTGTGCTGCCATATGCCTTTGACACCAACGACATGCGCTTTTCGCCTGGGGGTGGTTTCGTTCAAGCGAATGACTTCGCGGACTATGTAATCGCGGGTTTTGACCGGCTCTATGCCGAGGGCGCATCGGCGGCCCGCATGATCTCTATCGGTTTGCACCCGCGCATTATTGGACGGCCTGCTCGGATTGGCGCNCTGAAAACCGTGCTGGCCCATATCGCGTCCCATGACGATGTCTGGATTGCTCCGCGTCGCGACATAGCCGCCCAATGGGCGCAAAATCACGAGACTTCGAAATGAATCCGCTTTTTGTTCCGTTGAAAGGAGTTGTTTGACATGCGGCTCTTGCTGATCAATCCAAATATGACCGAGGCCATGACGACGGCAATGACGAAAGTTGCACATGCCGCTATCGGTGAGGATGCGGAAATCATACCTGTTACCGCCACCAAAGGGTTCCCCTATATTTCGTCCCGCGCCGAAGCGCAGATTGCCGGTGCGCAGGTGCTGGAAACGATTGCCGCATTCCATAAAGACGTCGATGCAGTGATCATAGCCGCGTTTGGTGATCCCGGGCTTGTCGCCACGCGCGAGCTATTTGACTTACCGATTATTGGGATGGCTGAGGCTGCCGTCCTCTCTGCCTCTCTTCTTGGAGATCGGTTTTCTGTTGTCACATTCTCTCCTCATATGGCGCGTTGGTATACTGACTGCGTTATCCAAACCGGGTTAGAGGCGCGGTTCACCGGGGTGCGCTGCCCTAAGCAGCCCCCTGCAAAGATCGACAATATCGCGGCAGATTTTCGCAATGAGCTGATCTCGCTAGCGGGTCTTGCCACGGCACAGGACGGTGCCGATGTGGTGATTTTGGGCGGGGCGCCTTTAGCGGGACTCGCACCGCAGATCACGGATCAAACACCCGGTATTTTGATAGATCCAATTGCTGCCGCGTCGGTGCAGGCGCTGGCCATGGCACGGCTGGCTCCAAACTATAAAAACAGAATAGCCCGCCCCGAAGCCAAATCATCAGTCGGCCTTGGCACAGACCTTGNCGCCANCATCGCAGGAGAATCAAAATGACCCATGACACCGTNATCACCGGTGCGCGCGTCGTCACTGCCAGCGGGGCGACCCAGTGTGATATCGGCATCAGGGGCGGCCAAATTGCGACGCTTGGCAGCGAGCTTGAGGGTCATGAGGTGATTGATGCATCAGGCCTGATCGCCTTGCCCGGCGGCATCGATAGCCATGTGCACATCTCTCAGCCGTCTGGCCCCGGGATCGAAATGGCCGATGACTTTACCACCGGCACCCGCAGCGCTGCGTGCGGTGGGAACACCACCATTTTGCCTTTCTGCCTACCAGAAGAAGGCCAAACCCTGCGTGAGGCAGTCACTGCATACCGCGCCAAGGCCGAGGGCAAGTGCATGACCGATGTGTCCTTTCACCTGATCGTGAAAGAAACCGATCCTGTGACCCTTGGCCAAGATCTTCCTGCCTTGATCCAAGCCGGTTACACGAGTTTCAAGGTTTTTATGACCTATGCCGGGCTGGCCNTGTCNGATCGGCAAATCCTGGATGTTATGGCNGTGGCCAAAGAACAAAANGCCATGGTCATGNTCCATGCGGAAAACGAAGACGCAATCGAATTTCTGCGCGATCAAGCGGAACGCGCGGGCGAAACGGGCCCTTATCACCACGCCACTACGCGCCCGGTCCCGGTTGAACGTGAAGCCACCCATCGCGCTATTTCATTNGCCGAAATCGCAGGCGTGCCACTGACCATTGTGCATGTATCCAACGGTGAAGCGACCGAAGAGATCGTGCGTGCGCGCCAACGCGGCGTGACCGTCTTCGCCGAAACCTGTCCGCAATATATCACCCTGACCGCGCAGGACTTGGACCGCGATGGGTTTGAAGGGGCAAAATATGTCTGCTCGCCGCCGCCGCGCAGCTCGGACGAATGGCCAAAAATCTGGGCCGGGATTGAACAAGGGGACTTCGATCTGTTTTCGTCGGACCATTGCCCGTTCCGATTTAATGATCCCGCAGGCAAAGACGCGGCCGGCGCACGAAACACGTTCCGCAACATTCCCAACGGCATTCCCGGGGTCGAGACCCGCCTGCCAATCCTGTTTTCCGAAGGTGTGATGAAAGGGCGCATTTCGCTAGAGCGTTTCGCGGCCATCACCGCCACCAATCACGCGCGGCTATACGGGCTTTTCCCGCGCAAAGGCGCGATCATGGTGGGTGCCGACGCCGATATCGCGCTGTGGGATCCAGGCATAACGAAACCGATCCAACAGGCCGATTTGCACCATGGGTCCGACTATACCCCTTGGGAAGGGTTCGAAGTGACGGGTTGGCCCGTGCGTACGATTTTGCGCGGTGAAACGGTCATGAAAGACGGCGTGCCTATCGGCGCGCCAACCGGAACCCACCTGGAACGCGAGGCGCCTGATGTCCTGTTGTGACCTACAGCCCTTTGGCAATCTGCAAACAGGCCGCCGGCAAGGGTTGCACCAAGGGGACCGCAACCTGCGGGGCCAGCCGAATGGCGGCATCGGCCAATGGACCGCCGCCGATTATGATACGCTCGGCCCCAGCTGCCTCGGCATCCAAACAAGCGGCCATCAAAGCACTGTCCAATGCGTTTTGATCGGCCAGCAAAGCCTGGGGATCTCCCGTNGTCATGAAGCTACCCAAATAACGCCCCATGGATCCATGGGCCTGCATCAACCCATCAATCGACGCCCCCAAGGCGGGTGTGGTGGTGGCAACTGCGAAGGCAGCGCCATCTCGGGCGGCGGCCTGGGCGGCGGCTTGGGCGATGCCGACGACGGGACAGGCCAAACGTTTGCCAAGACGTGCGACGCCGGGATCACCAAAGGCGGCAACGATCACGCCGCGCGCGGCAGGCAACTGCGCCGCCGCAATCTGAGCGGCTGCCGCAGCCAAAGACACGGGGTCGGTAATCATCGGGGGCGCTTTAGCGTTGGTCCAGCCCTGCACATCCGGCAAAAACTTGCACGCGATGGCGACCATCGCGGCGGTCGTCTTCTCAGAACTGTTGGGATTGATCACCAAAATCGATTTCATAACCGAAAGGTTTCCTCATGACAGCAGAATTGGCAAGCACACGTTTGGGCATGCTTACGCCCTCTTCTAACACAGTTCTAGAGCCGCTCACAACTGCGATGCTGGCCGACTTGCCCGATGCGACAGCGCATTTTGCCCGGTTCCGCGTGCTGAAAATCTCTATGGATGACGACGCGCTTGGCCAGTTCAAAAATGAACCGATGCTTGCCGCGGCGGAGCTGCTGGCAGACGCAAATGTGCAATCCATTTGCTGGAACGGGACGTCTTCGGGCTGGCTGGGTTTTGACACTGACCGCGACCTGATTGCACAGATTGAGAAGCGCACAGGGGTTAAAGCTTGCTCTTCAATCTTGGCCATGAACGAGTTGCTGGCAAAGTTGAATGCCAAACGCATTGCTTTCGTCACCCCTTACTTGCCGGAAATTCAGGATCGCATCCTTGCGAACTATCGTGCTGAAGGTTTTGAAATCGCAGCAGAGCGCCATTTAGGCGATCCCGGAAACTTCTCGTTCGCTACCTACTCTGAAACAGAGATTCTCGGTCTTTGTCGTGCAGTGGCGGCGGAAAAACCTGACGCGATCACCATATATTGCACCAATTTTCGGGGCACTCGNCTGGCGCCAATCATCGAAGAGGAAACCGGCATTCCGGTGCTCGACAGCATCTCAACCGCGCTGTGGAAATCTATGCAAGTGGCCGGCGACGATCCCAAACGCATCCTTGGATGGGGGCGATTGTTTGATGTCTGACCGTGATCTCATTGGTTATGCGGATCAACCGCCCGACATAGTTTGGCCCAACGGGGCCCGCCTGGCGGTGTCTGTTGTGGTGAACTTCGAGGAAGGGGCCGAAATCCAAGTGGGCGATGGCGATCCGACCTCGGAACGTGTGGGCGAAGTGTTGAGCGTTGTGCCCGAAGGCCGCCGCGATCAGGGCCAAGAACAGATCTTTGCCTATGGCACGCGCGTTGGGCTTTGGCGGTTTCTCAAAGCGTTGAAGGATACGCAAACCCCAGCCACCTTTTACATGTGCGGACGCGCGGTGGAACGCAGCCCTCAACTTGCCCGAGCGATAGTCGAGGCGGGGCATGAAGCCGCATGCCATGGCTGGCTCTGGCGGCCGAACGCGGATTTTCCCGATGCGCTCACTGAACGCGTCGACCTAAAGCGCGCGACGGACGCCATCCAAACGGCCACCGGCCAGCGTCCGCTCGGGTTCTTTTGCCGAGGTTCAGAAAGTGACTGGAGCCGCGAAATTCTGGCCGATGCGGGTTACTTCTACACCTCTAACGCGTTCGATGATGATCTGCCCTATCTCGACGAAAGCGGTCTGATTGTCGTGCCCTACAATCTCGACACCAACGACATGAAATTCTTTCATCCAAATGGCTTCACGCGTTCTGGTGAATTTGTCGAATACATCCGCGACGCAGTGGTCCAACTGCTGGCCGAAGCGAAGAGCGGAAAATCTTCGACCCTTTCTATCGGGCTGCACCTGCGCATCACGGGCCGTCCAGCACGGTTCCGCGCCGTCACAGAAATTCTCGAATATCTGGCCTCTCTTGAGGGGCAGATTTGGCGGGCACGTCGCATCGACATTGCGCGCCACTTTGCTGCGGTTTTCCCCGTGGCGACCANCTACTAATCNAAAAATGACCNAACACGGAGAAACATCATGAAAATCAAAGCAACTATGATNGCTGCCACACTGGCGCTTTCGACTACAGCAGCCTCTGCTGAAACATCAATCCGGGCGACCGGACTTGTGTCGACCCATAAGTTCCACACAGCTTTGGAACAAGAATTCTATTCCAGCCTCGCCGAAAAAACTGGCATTGATCTGGCGATCAACTTTAACCCANTGGACGTGGTTGGCGTGGATATGCAGGACACTTTGCGCATGGTTCGCACTGGTGCCTTTGACATCGTGCAGAGCACCGTTGGTGCGGCTGCCCGTGATGACGCCTTTCTGGAAGGGATCGATTTGATCGGTGTTTCCACATCAATGGAGCAGCTTGAAGAAGCGATTGATGCGTTCATGCCAGAGCTTGAAAAGCGCGTGGCCGAAAAGTTCAACGCCAAGCCTTTGGCCGTTTGGCCCTATGGTCCGCAGGTGTTCTACTGCAACGCAGAGATCGCATCCNTAGACGATTTCGAAGGGTTGAAGATCCGTTCATACACCTCTTCGATGTCAACNTTGATCGAAGCCCTAGGCGCGACGCCCGTGACCATGAGCTTTAAAGAAGTCTACCCCGCCCTTCAGCGCGGCGTTGTGGATTGTGCGATCACCTCGCCCACATCCGGCAACACCGGCAACTGGCCTGAGGTNACGACGCACTTCTTGCCTTTGGGCATNTCATGGTCGGTGAATGCGCATTTCATCAACCTNGACAAGTGGAACAGCTTTTCTGACGCGGAAAAAGCAAGNCTNGAAACCGAATTTTCNGGGTTTGAAGATGCGTTCTGGGCCTTGGCNANGGAAAACAATGGCTGGGCCATTGCGTGTAACACAGGCGGCGAAGGCTGCGAGAATTACACAGCCTTTGACATGACGCTAGTTGAGCCGTCACCCGAAGATCAGGCCAAAGTCACTGCCGCCACAATGGACAAAGTCCTGCCGGGTTGGGCGGAAAGTTGTAATTCTGGCTTTGCTGATTGCTCAAGCATTTGGAACGCCACTGTCGGCGCCGCGCGTGGCATCGAGCTCAAGTAAACTTTCAGGGCGTGCCTTCNCGGCGCGCCCTTATTTAAGGGTCCNATATGCGTATTATCGGAATCTTGGGGGGCTATGGCTGCCTCGNCCTGTCCTTCCTCATCGTNTANGAGATTTTTGCCCGCAAGCTGTTTAATCATTCCCTGCAGGGGGTGGATGAAATCGGCGGCTATGTCGTTGCCATCACCGGAACGTTTGGTATGGCGCTTGCCGCGCTGGAACGGGCGCATACGCGCATCGACGTGCTACTGTTGCGCCTGCCTGCGCGGGTGCAAGCCGGGCTAAACCTGTTGTCTTACATCGCGTTGGGATTGGGCGCGGCTTTCATGGGATACATGGGCTGGCGCACTTTGGACGAAAGCCTGACTTTCGGGTCAGTATCTTCCAGCCCGCTGCAAGTGCCGCTTTGGATACCGCAATCACTTTGGATGGCCGGGCTCGTGCTGTTTGCTCTGTCTGCCCTTTGGACGGCGCTGCGCGGCCTTTTAGCCCTGCGCTACGGATTAGAANCCGCTGACCNCGTCCTTGCCCCTCCAACCGTGGAAGATGAAATCGACGAGGCCCGCTCATGATTGACATGACAGGCGCGGCCATCGGATTTGTGATCATGCTGGGGCTGATGTTCATTGGGCTGCATGTGGGCGTAGCGATGATCGCAACCGGCGTGCTTGGCGCTTTGGTTTACTTCGGCCCGCCTGTGCTTCTGTCTTTTGGCACCAACCTCTGGTCGGTGATGAACGACTTCCTTTTGACAACTATTCCGCTGTTCGTGCTGCTCGGAGAGCTGCTGCTGCGCGCTGGTATCACCCGCAACATGTATGAAAGCCTCAGCGACTGGCTCAGCCGTCTGCCTGGTGGGCTTTTGCACACCAATATCGGCGCATGCGCGATGTTNTCAGCCGTGTCAGGNTCATCCGTCGCAACCGCTGCCACCATTGGCACGGTCGCTTTGGACGAGTTTAAACGCCGCACTTATCACGAACCCCTTGTTCTGGGCACCATCGCCGCTGGAGCGACCCTTGGCATTTTGATCCCACCTTCCGTGAACCTGATNATCTACGGAGCCCTCACCAACACCTCGATCGGACAACTTTTCGCGGCNGGGATCCTGCCAGGCATCTTGCTGACCGTGCTTTTNATGGTGATCATCGCCGCCGCCGCGCTGTGGAAACCTTCTATTGCGGAACAGGTGACACAGGTGCCGCCCCGTGCAGAACGTCTGCGGCGCTTGCGCTATTTGCTGCCGCCCTTAGGCATCTTTGTAGTGGTCATGGGCGCGATCTATGGTGGTTGGGCCACCCCGACCGAGGCAGCAGCCCTTGGCGTTGTCCTTGCCTTTTTTTTGGCCGCCGCCAACCGTGCCTTGAGTTTCTTGATGCTGCATGCGGCTTTTGTTGCCACGATGAAAACCTCTGCCATGTTGTTGTTCATCATCACCGCCGCGTTTTTTCTGAATTTCATCGTTGGTCTTTTGGGCGTCCCCCAAGCGATGAGTCGCGCCGTAACAAGTCTTGGTCTCAACTCCACACAGATGATCTTAATCCTCGTCCTGTTTTACCTCGTGATGGGCTGTTTTTTAGAAACCTTGTCGATGATGGTCGGCACAATCCCTGTGGTGATGCCTGTTATCCTCCATTTGGGGATAGACCCAGTTTGGTTCGGGATATTTCTTGTCATCATGATGGAATTGGCTTTAATCACACCGCCGGTGGGTATGAACCTTTATGTCGTACAAAGCGTAAGAGGCCGCGGTGAGCTGGCAGACGTATATCGCGGTATCCTGCCTTTTGTCGCTGCAATGCTGATGATGATTGGGATGATCATCTTATGGCCACAAATCGTCATGGTGCTGCCCGAGGCCCTGTTTTGACAGCGCTCGATCGCGCCGAGCGCCTTTTTAACGAGTTCGCACAGATCAGCGCCGACGCTCCCGGTGTCACCCGCGCCAGCTATAGTCCTATAGAGAACGCAGCTCATGACATCATCCGGCGCGAAGCGAAGGCTCTTGGCCTTGAACAGCGGACAGATGCCATCGGCAACCACTACGTCACCCTTGCGGGCCGCAACCGAGAGGCTCCGGTTTTGATGATCGGCTCTCATCTGGACTCTGTGCCTCATGGCGGCAATTTTGACGGAGCCGCGGGCGTGCTTGCTGGGTTGGTCTTGCTGGAACGGATGGCAGATGGGCCACAGCCGTCCTGTGATGTGACCTTGATGGTCATCCGCGCAGAGGAAATGATCTGGTTCCCAGAACACTACCTTGGCAGCCGCGCCGCCTTTGGCCTGTTGGCCCCAGACACGCCGGACAGGGTTTGTCGTTCCGACAGCGGGCGTAGCTTGGCAGATCACATGACCGAAGCTGGGTTCAACCCACAAGTGATCCGCGATGGAAAGGCGCAACTTGATCCCACAAAGATAAGAGCCTTTGTCGAAGTGCATATCGAACAAGGCCCAGTTTTGGTCGAAGCAAATCATCCCATTGGCATCGTCACATCCATCAGAGGAAACATCAGATACCGCTTCGCCGAGATCAAAGGTGAAACCGGCCATGCGGGCGGCCTTCCCCGAAAAAGCCGCCGCGACGCTGTGCTTGCAGGAGCAGAGCTTATAGCCGCGCTTGAATTATGGTGGCACGGCGCAGAGGAAAAGGGCAAAGACATGGTCCTGACCTTCGGCGAATTTTACACCCATCCCGACCGCCACGGCATTACCAAAGTTCCTGGTCTTGTCCGCTTTACACTCGACGTGCGCAGCCAAGATGACGCACTTTTAACCGAATTCGATGCTTACCTCGCCAACACAATTTCTAAGATCGAAACCAAACGAGGGGTGGAAGTCACCCTTGGCGCCAGCACACGAGCAAAAGCGGCCCCAATGGCTGATGATCTTCAAGATGGGCTCAGCGTGGCAGCGCAGGCAATTGGCGTACCGACTATTCCTATCTCTTCTGGCGGTGGCCACGACTGCGCGACATTCGCCAACTTAGGCATTGCCTCAGCCATGCTGTTTGTTCGCAATGAGAACGGCAGTCACAATCCAAATGAACATATGGACTTTAAAGACTTCTCAATGGCCTGCAATGTTTTAACTTCCTGGTGTGTTGCAGAAGTTGGCACCTTCTAGACATCCGCTTTAACCCATCCACAGGGTCCATCCGAGCTCGCAGCGAATTTCGGCTTTCCGTCCCTTTTACGACCGCTACAACCCCCACCCATAATAGAGGCTTTCTTCACGGCCATGAGATGTAGTGTGGAACCATTCTGCGTTGAGGAGTTCTTTTCGCAAGGTGCCGTTCAAACGTTCGTTGTATCCATTTTCCCATGGCGAGCCCGGATAGATTTGCATTGGTTTGATCCCAACCTTCTTCAGCCAGTCCTGT